>NZ_RAWP01000130.1:0-25113 GCF_003668935.1 Corallococcus sp. AB032C
GACCCGCCCCCGCCGACCCCCGCCCAGCAACTGTCATCTCCGAAAAGATCCAGCGCCGACGATTGGCCCGTCGCGGCAGGCCCCAGACACCATCCCGGCCACTTCGTGCCGGACGGAGCCAGGTTGAGGGAGCCCTCTCCCCAACCCTGCCCGGCCGTCCCTCGTGAGCCCGCCCGCGCCGAGGTACGGCCCGCAAGCCTCCCGGACATCCCTACGCTCCTCCGGCCCGGCACGGCCCAAACCTGTCCGACTGTCCGACAAGAGGCCGAGGCCCGGCAGGAGCGGGCTGCCCCCCCAGCGACGGCGTTCCAAAACCTGTCCGACTGTCCGACAGGTTTCGGCAGCCCAGATGAACCAGCAGCCTCCCAGCCGCGGTGCGCCAAAATCGGTCCGACTGTCCGACCGGTTCCCGTGCCCCAGATGGACCGATGGCCCCCACCACGGGCCCCCGAACCGGTCCGACTGTCCGACAGGTTTCCGAGGCTCGGGCGGGACGAGGTCCCAGGCCCCGGCTCTCCCAAATCGGTCCGACTGTCCGACAGCTTTCCGCTGCCCGGATGGTGCGGCAGCCCTCAAGTACTTGGTTCTCCAAACCTGTCCGACTGTCGGACTGGATTCCTCGGCTCGGGCGGGACGAGGTCCCGGGCCCCGGTTCTCTAGAACCTGTCCGACTGTCCGACAGGTTTCCGGAGCCTGGCTGGCCCGGAGGCTCCCCACCACGGGCCTCCGAACCTGTCCGACTGTCGGACAGGTTTTTTCGGTACGCCTCCGACGGGGGGCTGGCCGGATTCTCGCCTTCGCATCCGCAAGGACAGGGGTCATGTCCGGAGGCTCAGGAACGAGGCTCCGCGCCCGCGCCCGGCGCGGCCCCTCCGATGGGAGCTCGCCGTGCGCCTCTGAAGTACCCGTACTTCGCCATCAGCGGCCACGCGAGCGCCACGGTGAGCGCCTTCGCTCCGGAGGCCAGTTCCCCCTTCCACGCGTCGTCCTCGCCGCGCAGGAGCGTGGGGCCACTGCGGAAGCGGTCCGGGTTGCCGGTAACGGTGTGGTTCTTCCCCAGCATTACCGTGCGACCCTTCACCGGGTTCTGCGTGCGTGGCACGCCCGCCAGGTCCAGCACCGTGTCCACGGCGCGGTCCGGCGCGGCGATGAAGTCCTCGTAGCGCAGGAAGAGCGACTGCGCGGGGAACCTCCGCGTCACCTCCTCCGACGCGGCGTTGAAGCCCAGCCAGTACGCCGTGCTGCGCGCGGCGGACATGGGGACGACGTACTGCTTCGTCTTCGTCCACGAGTGCGTCACCGCGCGCGGGTCGCGCACCAGGTGCAGGTACAGCGGCCGGATGCCCTCCACTCGCGGCAGCAGCGCCGCCTCGGACGGGAACTTCCCGCTGTCCACCAGCACCGTGCTCCCCGTCGCCCTCGCGATGGTGCGGTACGTCCGCGCGAGGAAGTCCGCGTGCGATTGGAGCGCCTGCGAATCCCCCGCCTCGTCCAGCACCCGCAGCGTGTGCCGCGTGCGCACGGCGGCTTGCTGCCTGAGCACCACCTCCGCCGCATGCGCGCGCGGCGTCAGGCCCGCCGACACGTCGGAGGTCAACACCGTGTTCCAGATGCCGCACTCCAACAGCTGCTGGCCGCAGCCGCACAACGTGTTGGAGCCGTTCCCGTACGCGTTCTTCCAGAGGAAGCTCAGCTCCCCCACGTGGAAGAAGCCCGGCACCTCGTTGAGGACGTTGCCCAGGATGGTGCTGCCGCTGCGGCACCAGCCGGTGATGTAGAGGACCGTGAGCTGCGCGCCCTCGCCCTTCGCGCTCGCGGAGGCCATCAGGTCAGCGACGCCACGAAGAAGTGGGTGGGCAGGTGCACCGCGAGCGTCGTGTAGACCTCGCCGTAGGCGGCCAGTCCCTCGCGCGGGAAGATGCCCGGCGGCGGCTCCGCGAACCGGATGACCGAGCGCTGGCTGTCATACAGCGTCGCCGCGGCGGTGAAGTCCCCCACGATGATGGTGCCCGGGTTCACCATGCGCGTGCGGCACAGGCGGATGCCCATGGCGGCCAGGTCCGACAGGAGCGACTGCTGGCCCACCAGGTGCTCGTAGAAGTCCAACGAGTTGATGACGATGCCGTCCGCGGACCCGCCCATCTGCTCCACCTGCGCGCAGGCGTTGAGCAGCGAGGCCACCGCGTTCTTCTTCGCCGGCAGCCGCACGATGCCCGGCGTGTGCAGCAGGCCCCGCACGCCGTCCCCACCCTTGCCGATGCACAGCGCCTGGTTCTCCGCCGTGTTCAGGCGCACCAGCAGCCGGAAGTCGATGAACTGCGCCAGCGACTGGGAATCCTCCAGCAGGTTGCGCGGCACCTGGATCCACGCGCGCGTGGGCTTGAGCGCCTGCGTGTCCTGGTGGAACTCGAAGCCCGCTTCCGGGCGCAGGTCCACGTCCTGCACCGGTCCGGTGGGCTTCGCCTGGGGGTGCGTCTCGTACCAGAAGGGCACCGGATCGCGCTCGGCCTTGGCCGTCTTGAACATGCCGCGCACCGCGATGCGCGGACGCCGCTTGAAGCCGGGGAACGCGTCCACGATGGAGTTGTCGTAGTCCACGTGCGCCTGCGTGCCGTGCTTCTGCACCGCCGCAGCGAACGCCGCGCCGGGGGACAGCGACGCGTCCGCCTTCGATTTCGTGCTCAGGATGCTCATGGGGTGAGGCTCCTCGGAGTCAAAAAGCGGAAGTCAGAAAGCGGTCTAGAGCGGATGCAGGCCCCGGAAGCCCAGCCCTTCCGTCTCCGGGCGGCCCAGCATCAGGTTCAGCGCATGCACCGCCGTGCCGGCGGCACCTTTCACCAGGTTGTCGATGGCCGCGTTCACCACGATGCGGCCCCGCTCCGAGTCCACGTCCACCGACAAGTCACAGTGGTTCGTGCCCAGGAGCGGCCCGGGCTCCGGGAACGGAGACAGGGACGCGCTGGGCCGGAGCAGCCGCACGAAGGGCTTCTCGCGGTAGCGCGTGGCGATGGCGCGCACCACCTCCGACTCCTCCACCGGTCGCGCCGCGAAGGCGTGCACCGTCGCGAGGATGCCGCGCACACCCGGCACCGCCGTGGCGCTGAAGTGGATGGTGGGCTGCTGTCCGGTGACGCGCGCCACCACGCCCTCCAGCTCGCCCGTGTGCCGGTGGCCCACCGGCTTGTAGCAGCGCAGCGCGTTCGCCCGCTCCGGGTGGTGCGAGGAGCGGTCCGGCGTGGAGCCGCCTCCGGACGAGCCCGTCTTCGCGTCCACCACCAGCACGTCCGGACGCGCCAGCCCCGCGTGCAGGAGCGGCAGCAGCGCCAGGAGTCCCGCGTGAGCCATGCAGCCGGGCACCGCGACGTGGCGCGCGTTCGTCAGCGCGTCTCCCATCCACTCCGGAAGTCCGTAGACGAACGCGGGCACGTCATCCGGGCGCGGGTGCTTGCCGTACCAGCGCGCGTGCCCCGCGGCGTCCAGGCGGAAGTCCGCGCTCAGGTCCACCACCCTCTCCGCCAGCCGCGACACCTTCGACCAGCGCTGGAGCAGCTCGCCTTGAGGCATGCAGCTCACCAGCACGTCGCAGGGCTCCAGCGCGTCGTGCGGCGTGTAGCGCAGCGTACCCACTCCGCGCAGGTGCGGATGCGGGAAGTCCAGGCGCTTGCCGGCGAACTGGCCGGAGGTGGCCTGCACCACCTCCACGGCCGGGTGCGCGAGCAACAGGCGCAGCACCTCGCCGCCGGTGTAGCCCGCGGCTCCCAGCACCGCCACGCGCACGCTCATCGCCGGGCTCCTCCGGCTCCGGACGCGACGTACTCCGCGATGAGGTCCGGCAGCGGGACGCCCGTCTCGTCGATGCTGCGCGCGAACTCCACGCAGTGGTTGATTTCGTTGACGTAGATGTCGCCGCCGCGCGTCTCCAGCAGGTCCACCGCCACCATGTCCCCGCCCACCGCCTCCGCCGCGGCCTCCGCCAGCTTCGCGTGCACCACCGGCACCTCGTAGCGCTCCGGCACGGCGCCGCGCGCGGTGTTGGTGATCCAATGCTCGGAGCGCCGCCTGAGGCCACCCACCGCGCGGCCGATGACGTAGACGCGCAAGTCGTAGCCCGGCTTGTCCACGTACTCCTGCACCAGCGCCACGTGGTCCTGCGCGCCGCCGGTGCCGAAGCGCGTGGACAGCACGCCTTCCGCCGCGGAGCGCGAGTCCAGCCGGGCCACCATCCGGCCCCAGCTGCCCAGCACGGGCTTGGTCACCACCGGGTAGCCCTTCTTCTCAATCGCCTCCAGGCACGCGTCCTCGTCGAAGGCCACGAAGGACCACGGCATGGGCACGCCCTTCGCGGCCAGCGCGGCGCTGGTGAGCGCCTTGTCCCCGCACAGGGAGATGGTCCTCGCGCTGTTGAGCACGCGCAGCCCCTTCATCTCCAGGAACGTGGCCAGGTAGCGCGCACGCGTGAAGGACATGCTGCGCATCAACACGGTGTCGGCCTCGGTGACGCGCTGCCGGTCCATGGACAGCACCATCCCGGAGTCCTGCACCAGGTTGACGGCGCAGTCGCGCCTGCGCAGCGCCTCGAGGAGGAGCTTCTCCTCGGTGCGCACGCGCGTATAGACGAGGTCGACCTTGCGCATGGCGCGGGGCTACTCCCCCCAGTCTTCCTCGACCTCGGGTGCTTCCTCGAGCCGCAGCGGGTTGACGCCCACCACCTCCAGCTCGGCGGAACAGCCGCCACAGGAGAGCACCTCGCCCACCAGCCGGTTGCCGCCCGGCACCGGCTGCGCGCACAGCGGGCACTGCTCCGGCGGCACGGACTGCGTCATCGGGTTCGGGTTCTGGACCTGCATGTCAGTCCCTCCTCGTTGCGGATTCCACGGCAAACACCGGTGTTCTTGGGAGCACTCCCAGGATGCGCTCGGCCACCTGCCCGCCCTCCAACCCATGGCCCTTGAGCAAGGCCTCGTGCGAACCGGCGCGAGAGTCGTACCGGTCCTGCAAGCCCACGCGCAGCACGCGCCGTTGCAGGTCCAGCGAGCACACCGTCTCGCACACCGCGCTGCCCAGTCCGCCCAGCACGTTGTGCTCCTCCACCGTCACCAGGAGCCGCGTGCGCGCCGCCGTCTCGCGCACCGCCTCCTCGTCCAGCGGCTTCAGCGTGTGCACGTTGAGCACGCGCGCGGAGACACCTTGTGCATCCAGGAGCTTCGCGGCATCCAGCGCCACGGACACGCCCACTTCGCCGTGCGCCAGAAGCCCCACGTCGTCGCCCTCGCGCAGGAGCGCCGCGCGGCCCAGTTCGAACGGCGGGCGCGGGACGTCCAGCCGGGTGACTCGGTTGCGGCCCAGCCGCAGGTACACCGGTCCGTCGTGCTGGAGCATCGCGCGCGTGGCGTGCACCGTCTCCAGGCCGTCCGCGGGCGACACCACGGTGAGGTTGGGCATCGCGCGCAGCACGGCCAGGTCTTCGATGGCGTGGTGCGTGGGGCCGAAGAAGGCGCCCGCCACGCCGCCGTAGTCGCACACCAGCTTCACGTTGGCGCGCGAATAGGCCAGGTTCAGCCGCACCTGCTCGCACGCGCGCATCACGCCGAACGCCGCGAAGCTGTGCGCGATGACGGTGTGTCCGCCGTGCGCCAGGCCACACGCCATGTCCAGCATGGTGGCCTCGCAGATGCCCAGGTTGAAGTAGCGCTGGGGGTGGCGCGACTCGAACGGATCGCCTCCGCCGCCCAGGTCCGCCTCCAGGAAGACGACGCGCGCGTCCTCTTCCGCGAAGCGCGCCGCCGCGTGCCGGAACACCAGCCGGCTGGACAGCTCCGGGTGCGCGGCGAGCCACGCCTCCGGCTCCCGGGCCAGGTCCACCGCCGACTCGAGCGACGCGCTCACTGGCCGTCCTCCCCCAGCGACGCGAGCGCCCTGCGCAGGTGCTCCGGTGAGAACACCGCGTAGTGCGGCCCCTTGCCCTTGAGCATCGGCACGCCCGCGCCCTTGCGCGTCCGGGCGACGATGGCTCGCGGACGGCCACCCACGACGGGCGCCTCCAGCGCGGCCACCAATGCGGGCAGGTCGTGCCCGTCCACCTCCAGCGACTGGAAGCCGAACGCGTCCAGCCTCTGCACCAGCGCCTCCTGCGACAGGATGGACTCGGTGGGGCCGTCGTTCTGTCCGCCGTTGCGGTCGATGATCAGCGTCAGGCCGGTGAGCTTGCGGTGCGACGCCACCTGGAGCGCTTCCCAGTTGGAGCCCTCGCCCATCTCTCCGTCGCCGCAGACGACGAAGGTGCGGTTGGGTTCCCCGCGCAGCACATGCCCGAGCGTCAGCCCCACGCCCAACCCCAGCCCATGGCCCAGGCTGCCGGTGGCGAACTCCACACCCGGCACCGCCGCGTTCACGTGGCCGGTGAAGATGCTGCCGTCCGCGTTGTACTCGCGCACCAGCGTCTCCACGTCCACGAAGCCGAACTCCGCCAGCGCCGCGTAGAGCCCCGCCGCCGCGTGCCCCTTGGACAGGATGAGGTGGTCGCGCTCCGGTGACTTCGGCGCGCGCGGATCCACGCGCATCACCCGGCCCAGCAGCGCCACCAGAATCTCCACCATCGACAGCGAGCCGCCCAGGTGACAGCCCGACGGTGTCGCCGCCAGCCGCACGATGGTCCGCCGGATCCGCAGGGCCCGCCGCGGCAGCAACGCCAGCCCCGCATCCGACGCGGCGCCCGCAACCCCGTCACTGGTGCGGGCAGGCGCCACCGGGCCACCGGAGGCCGTGGGTTCATCTGGCGTCCGCGCGTCGCGCGACAGCCCGGGGGTCGTTGGATTCGCCGAGAAAGTCATGCCCGTAGCGTCGCTGTTACAGCCCCGGAATCCGGCTGTTGTGAGACACCCTAGGAAATCGCATCATGCGCCGTCAACGCGGATTTTCTCAAGATATAGACGTACAAGAAAAAACCGTCTTGCCCGGTAATCTCGCGGTGTTACACGCGCGGACGGCCAGGCATTCCCCGGTTTCGCGTCACTCGGAGGAGACCTTCGCATGGGGCAGCGTTTCCATAACGCAGCGGCATTGGAGAAGGGTTCGGAGTACCGCCGAAAGGGTTGGTGGCGTGACACCACGGTGGTTGACGATCTGCGTCGCTGCGTCCAGGCGCACCCGGACAAGACCGCGATCATCGCCGCACGGTATTTTTCCAAGGACATCACGCGGCTGACGTACGCGGAGCTGGCGCGATACATGGACCGGTTCGCGCTGGGCCTGCGCGAGCTGGGCGTGGGGCGCGAGGACATCGTCGCGGTGCAGCTGCCCAACGGGTGGCACTTCACGGCGCTGGCGCTGGCGTGCGCGAGGTTGGGAGCCGTCATCGCGCCCATTCCGCCGGACTACCGGCGGCGCGAGGTGGAGTTCATCCTCGGGCGCACGGAGGCCTCCGTGTACGTGGGGCCCACGTCGTGGACGGGGCACTCACACCGGGACATGGCGCGCGACATCGCGGGGGTGCTGCCGTCGCTGCGCCACCGGGTGCTGCTGGGCAGCAACACCGACCTCCAAGCGGGCGAGCGGGACTTCGAGCGCCACTTCATCGAGCGCGAGTGGGAGAAGGAAGCGTCGCTAGAGGGCGTGGCCCCGGCGGCCGCGGACGACGTGTGCAACATCCTCTATACGTCCGGCACCACGGGTGAGCCGAAGGGCGTGGTGCACTCGCACAACACGAACTACGGCATCACGCGCGCGCTGTGCGACACGCTGGGCATCGACGGAACGGACGTGGTGGCGCTGCCGTCGCTGCTGACAGCGTCCACGGGGTTCACGTATTCGTACCTGATGCCCATGCTCCTGGGGGCCACGGCCATCTACATGGACGTGGGCGACCCGGAGCTGACGCTCAAGCTCTTCGAGGAGCACGGCGTCACGTTCACGTACGGCATTCCCACGTACCTGATGAACCTCATCGCGTTGCAGCGAAAGCGCCAGCGGAACACCTCCTCGCTCCGGCAGCTGGCCACGGGCTCCATCCCGGTGCCACCGCACCTCATCGCGGCGGTGCGCGAGGTGTTCGGCGTGCGGCTGCACACGCTGTGGGGCATGACGGAGAACGGCGCGGTCACCATCACCCGGCATGAAGATGCACCGGACTGGCCCAGCCAGAGCGACGGGCGCGCGGTGGCGTGGATGGAGACGAAGATTGTTCCCGCGCTCGCGGAGGACGGCACGCCGTATCCGGACGGGACGGGGCGGCTGATGGTGCGAGGCGCCAGCCAGTGCCTCACCTACTTCAAGCGCGACGACGTGTACGCCGCGGCGACGGACGCGGAGGGCTGGTTCGACACGGGCGACCTGGCGCGCGACGACGGGCGCGGTGGCATCCGCATCGTGGGGCGGCTGAAGGACGTCATCTTCCGGTACGGGTACAAGATCCCCGTGGTGGAGGTGGAGTCCGCGCTGTACTCGCATCCGAAGGTGAAGGAGGTCGCGGTCGTCGCGCACTCGGACGACAAGATTGGCGGCGAGCGGGTGTGCGCCGTTGTCGTGGTGCGCGAGGGAGAGGCCCCGCCCACGCTCAACGAACTGCGCGACCACCTCAAGCAGCAAGGCATGTCCAACCAGTACTGGCCGGACCGCCTGGACCTCATCGACGAGATGCCCAAGACGGCCACCGGCAAGGTGCGCAAGTATCTGCTGCGCGACAGGCTGAAGCCCGCGTGAGCGGGCGGGAGGAACGGCCATGAACCCGAGCGCTGAAGACGCCACCAGTCCCACGGACACGGAAGCGAAGCTCGCGTCGTGGTGGAAGGAGTTGCTGGGCGTGGAGGTCGTGCGCCCGGAGGACCACTTCCTGGAGATTGGCGGCAACTCCCTGATGGCCACGGTCCTGTCCAACCGCATCGAGAGCGAGCTTGGCGTGGAGGTGTCCATGGCGGAGCTGTTCAACACGCTCCGGGCCGTGGCCACGCTGTGCGACGAACTGCGCCAGGAGCAGTCCGCTTGAGCCGAGCCGCCCCCGAGGGCGGCCCCTTCCCCGCTTTCCCCCCCGAGCGAGACATGACGACCGAGCACCCCGGCTCCCCTTCCGCCTCCGCGCCGAAGTCCCCGGCGAGGCCCCGGCGTCGAGCACCGCCCGTGGTGCCCGTCCCGCGTGACGCCCTGCTGCCGCTCTCCTTCGGGCAGCAGCGGATGTGGTTCATCGAGCAGCTCACGCCCGGGGGCATCTCCTACAACGTCCCGTACTTCGCGCGACTCACCGGCGCGTTGGACGTCCCCGCGCTGGAGCGAGCGCTGGCCGTGCTGGTGGAGCGGCACGAAGCGCTGCGCACCACCTTCGCCGTCGTGGACGGGCAGCCGGTGCAGCGGATCGCGCCGTCGCTGTCCCTGCCGCTGCACGTGGAGTCACTGGAGACAATCCCCGCGTCCGAACGGGAGCAGGCCCTGCGACAGGCCGCGGAGGCGGAGGCGCGCATGCCCTTCGACCTGGGCGCGGGACCGTTGGTGCGCGTGCGACTCTTGCGGCTGGGGGAAACGGAGCACGTGCTGCTCCTGATGCTGCATCACATCTGCTGCGACGGCTGGTCGCTCACGGTGATGGAGCGGGAGCTTCAAGCGCTCTACGTGGCCTATCGCGCCGGTACGACTCCCGTGCTGCCCGCGCTGCCGGTGCAGTACGCGGATCATGCGGTGTGGCAGCGGCAGTGGCTCCAGGGCGAGCACCTCCAGCAGCAACTGGAATGGTGGCGAGGTGAGTTGTCGGGAGCGCCCGCCGCGTTGGAGCTGCCCACGGACCGCCCCCGACCCGCCGCGCAGTCCACGCGGGGCGCGGTGTACCGCCACACGCTGCCTCCGGGGTTGGGCAAGGCGCTGGAAGCGCTGTGCCGCAAGCAGGGCGTCACGTTGTTCATGGCGCTATTGGGTGGGATGAACCTGCTGCTCTCGCGGCTGAGCGGCCAGGACGACATCGTCATCGGCTCCCCCATCTCCGGACGCACGCGCCAGGAGGTGGAACCGCTCATCGGCTTCTTCATCAACACCCTGCCCCTGCGCGTGCGGGGTGAAGGCGCGCTCGGCTTCGGAGAACTGCTGCACCGCGTGCGCAAGACGTGCCTGGACGCATACGCGCACCAGGAGGTGCCCTTCGAGCAGCTGGTGGACGCACTCCAGCCCGAGCGAGACCTGAGCCGTCCGCCCCTGTTCCAGGTGTTCTTCACGCTCCAGCACTCGGCAGTTCCCGCACTGGAGCTGGAGGGGCTGCGCACCTCCGAGCTGGACTTCGAGCCGGGCGTGTCGCGAATGGACCTCACGGTCTTCCTGCGCGAGACGCCGGAAGGGCTCGTGGGGCTCTGGGAGTACAGCACCGACCTCTTCGACGCCGCGACGGTGGCGCGCTTCGCGGAGCACTACACGCGCCTGCTGGAGGCCGCGGTCGCGGAGCCGGAGCGTCCCGTGGCCACGCTTCCGCTTCTCACCGCACAGGAACGGAGACAGCTGCTCGACCAGGGTACGGGAGCCGCTGTCCCCTACCCGCGCGATGCGGCCCTGCCCGAGCTCTTCGCGGAGCAGGCCGCGCGAACGCCCGGCGCAGTGGCCGTGGAGGCGGCAGGCCAACGGCTCACGTACGCGGAAGTGGAAGCACGGGCCAATCAACTCGCGCATCACCTGCGTGGACAGGGCGTGCGGCTGGGAACGCCGGTGGGCCTGTGCGCGGGCCGGTCGCTGGAGATGGTCGTGGCGACGCTCGCCATCCTCAAAGCGGGGGGCGCGTACGTGCCGCTGGATCCGGGCTATCCCCCCGAGCGCCTGGAGCTCATGGCACGCGACGCCCGCATCACCGTGCTCCTGTTGGAGCAAGGACGCGAGTCCTCGCTGAAGGGTTTGGCCTCACGGGTCGTGGTGCTCGACCCGTCCTGGCGGACCTTCGAGGCTCAACCGAAGGCAGCGCCCGAGGTGCACGTCCCCGCCGATGCGCTCGCGTACGTCATGTACACGTCCGGGAGCACCGGGCAGCCCAAGGGCGTGGGCGTTCCCCACCGGGCCGTGACGCGGCTGGTGAAGGGCGTGTCCTATGTCCGGTTCAGCGCCGAAGACGTCGTCCTCCAGCTGGCCACCACGTCGTTCGACGCAGCGACGTTGGAGCTGTGGGGAGCGCTGCTCAGCGGCGCGAAGCTGTTCCTCTATCCACCGGTGACGCCGTCGCTGGAGGAGCTGGAAGCCACGCTGGAGCGCGAGCGCATCAGCGTGCTGTTCCTCACCACGGCGTTCTTCGAGCAGATGGCAATGAACCGGCCTGCGGCGCTCGCTCGCGTGGGGCAGGTGCTCGCGGGCGGCGACGTGCTGTCCCCTCTGGCCGCGCGCAAGCTGCTGGACGCGGGCCGAGCGGTCATCAACGGCTACGGCCCCACGGAGAACACCACGTTCTCCGCCACGTATCAGGTGAAGCGGGACCTGGATGCGCGGATGCCCGTGCCCATTGGCCGTCCGCTGGAGAACTCCCAGGCGCTGGTGCTGGACGCGCGCCTGGAGCCGGTGCCGCCCGGCGTCGTGGGCGACCTGTACGTGGGAGGCGACGGTCTCGCGTGGGGCTACCTGGACCGGCCGGAGCTCACCGCGGACCGCTTCGTGCCCCATCCGTGCAGCGACGTCCCCGGTGCCCGGCTGTACCGCACGGGCGACCGTGCTCGGTGGCTGCCTTCCGGCGAGCTTGCCTTCATGGGGCGCGCGGACACGCAGGTGAAGCTGCGCGGCTTCCGCATCGAACTGGGGGAGATTGAAACCGCCCTGCGCCACCTGTCCGGCGTGGAGGACGCCGTGGCGGAGGTACGCGAGTACGCGCCCGGCGACAAGCGGCTGGTGGCCTATGTGACCGGCACGAGCGTGGACGTGAGCACGCTGCGTTCGCGCCTGTCCGCCCAGCTGCCTGCGCCGCTGGTCCCGTCCGCCTTCGTGAAGCTGGACCGGCTGCCGCTGACGCCCGTGGGCAAGGTGGACCGAAGGGCGCTCGCCACGCCCGTGGGCGACACGCTCGCGGAGGAAGGCTACGTGGCGCCGGTCACCCCGACGGAGACTGCGGTGGCCGAGGTCTGGGCCGCGCTGCTGGGTCGCACGCGCGTGGGCACGCAGGACTCCTTCTTCGAACTGGGTGGGCACTCGCTGCTCGCCACACAGGTCACCTCCCGGTTGAGGGAGACCTTCCAGGTGGATGTGTCCGTGCGAGCGCTGTTCGAGGCGCCCACGGTCACCAGCCTCGCGGCGCGCATCGATGCGCTGCGGAGGGAGAGCAGCCGGATCCAGTCCCTCCCGCTGGTTCCCGGTCCTCAGGATGGTTGGTTGCCGCAGTCGTTCGCGCAGCAGCGGCTGTGGTTCATCTCGCAGCTCGACACGCTGGGGTACTCCTACAACGTGCCCCTGGTCACCCGGCTGCGGGGCGCGCTGGACGCGAATGCGCTGGAGCAGAGCCTCGCGGAGATCATCCGGCGGCACGCGGTCCTGCGCACCACGTTCGACGAGGTGGATGGTCAGCCGGTGCAGCGCATCGGGCTGGCATGGAACTTCACGTTGGCGCGGACGGACGTGGAGGCCGCGAAGCTCCCGGAGCAGTTGGCCATGGAGGCTCGGCGCCCGTTCGACCTGCGGCGAGGCCCGCTGAAGAGGGGGCTGCTCCTGCGCGTCGCGGATGACGACCATGTGTTGATGCTCGTCATCCACCACATCGTCTTCGACGGGTGGTCCATCGACGTGCTCCAGCGCGAGTTGAATGCGCTCTATCCCGCGCACGGCCAGAGCACATTGCCGCCCCTGTCCCTCCAATACGTGGACTACGCGCGGTGGCAGCGTGAGTCGTTCCAGGGGGAGGAACTGGAGGACCAGCTCGCATGGTGGCGTGAAGCGCTGGCGGGAGCACCGCCCGTGCTGGACCTGCCCACCGACAAGCCACGTCCGCCCGTGCAGACCTTCCAGGGCGCGAACTTCGAGGTGCTGCTGCCCCAGCCCCTCCACGGCTCGCTCCAACTGCTGGGACAGCGCGAAGGCGCCACGCTGTTCATGACGTTGCTGGCGGGATTCCAGGCCCTGCTCGCGCGCTACAGCGGCCAGGAGGACGTCGTCGTCGGCTCGCCTATCTCCGGCCGCAATCGCCGTGAGGTGGAAGGACTCATCGGCTTCTTCGTCAACACGCTCGCCCTGCGCGCGGATGTCTCTGGCACGCGCTCCTTCCGGCAGCTGCTGCGCGGCGTGCGGGAGAGCTGCCTGGGTGCCTTCGCGCACCAGGACCTGCCGTTCGAACAGCTCGTGGACGCGCTGAAGCCTCCGCGCGACCTGAGCCGGACGCCCCTGGTGCAGACGATGTTCGTCCTGCAGCGGGCCGCGACGCCGCTCTCACTGCCCGGCCTCGCGGTGGAGGACTTCCCGTTCCAGTCGGGCGTCTCCCGCTTCGACCTCATGCTGTTCATGCGGCAGACGCCGCAAGGGCTCGTCGCCTACTGGGAATACAACACCGCCCTCTTCGAGGAGACGACCCTCGCCCGGATGGCCGGGCACTACGTGCGGCTGCTCGAATGCGTCACCGCGAACCCCGAGCTGCCCTTGGCGGACCTGTCGCTCCTGTCGCGGGAGGAACGCGATCAACTCCTGGTCGCATGGAACAACCGTGAGGAGCGGCTTCCCACGCCGGGGCTGATCCACGCCTGGGTGGAGGCACAGGTCGCACGGACACCGGAAGCTGTCGCGGTGACGAATGGAGCGGAGTCGCTGACCTACGCGCGACTGGATACGCGCGCCAATCAGCTCGCGCATCACCTCATTGCCCTGGGCGTCGCGCCGGGCAGCTCCGTCGGGTTGTGCCTGGAACGCTCCAACCTGGACATGCCCGTCGCCGTCCTCGCCACCCTCAAGGCCGGTGCCGCCTACGTCCCACTGGATCCGAACTATCCGGCCGAGCGTCTGGCCCTGATGGTGGAGGACACGCGCGCTCCGGTCGTCCTTGCGCATGAGGGCTTCGTGCGGGCACTTCCGCCGGACACCTCCGCGCGCATCGTGACGATGGAGACCGTTTCGCTGGCCTCCCGATCCACCGCGTCTCCGAACGTGAGGCTGTCCCCCGAAGCGGTCTGCTACGTCGTCTTCACCTCGGGCAGCACCGGCAGGCCCAAGGGCATCGCCATGTCCCACCGGGGCATCGGCAACATGCTCGCGTGGCAGACCCAGCGCGCGGTCCGCGCCGAAGCCACCACGCTCCAGTTCGCCTCTCTCAACTTCGACGTCTCGTTCCAGGAGATCTTCGGCACCTGGTGCATCGGTGGCCGCCTGCTGCTCAGCTCCGCCGAACTGCGCCGCGATCCACCCGCGCTGCTGCGCTTCCTCACCCAGCACCGCGTGGAGCGTCTCTTCCTCCCCTTCGTCGCGCTCCAGTCGCTGAGCGAAGCAGCCCGCACCGCGACGGATCTGCCCCCGCTCAACGAGGTCATCACCGCGGGCGAACAACTCCAGGTGACGCCCGCTCTCGTCGCTCTCTTCGAACGCCTGCCCGGCTGCGTCCTCGAAAACCAGTACGGCCCTTCGGAGACCCATGCGGTCTCCGCGTGGCGTGCGTCGGGTGTCCCGAGCACGTGGCCCGCCCTGCCTCCGGTGGGAACGCCGCTGCCTTCAGTCCAGGCCTACGTGTTGGACCCGCGCCGCGAACCCTGCCCAGTCGGGGTTCCGGGCGAGCTGTATGTGGGCGGTGAAGGACTCGCGCACGGCTACCACGGCCGACCAGACCTCACCGCGGAGCGCTTCATCCCCTCTCCGTTTGGACCCACGCCGGGCGCACGCCTCTACCGCACGGGAGACAAGGCCCGCTGGCTCGCGGATGGACAGCTGGAGTTCCTCGGCCGCCTGGACGGGCAGGTGAAGCTGCGCGGCTTCCGCGTCGAGCTGGGCGAAGTGGAAGCGGCCCTGCGCATCCTGCCCGACGTACGCGACGTGGTCGTCGTGGTGCGCGAGGACACACCGGGCCACAAGCGGCTGGTGGCCTACGTGGTCCAGCCGGAGGCATCCTTCTCACCGGAGGCGCTGAGGCAGGCACTGGCGCGACGGCTGCCGGAGCACATGGTGCCCTCCGCCCTGGTGCGCATGGACGCGCTACCGCTGGGCCCGAGCGGCAAGGTGAACCGCAACGGTCTGCCCGCGCCCAAGGAGGAAGCCGCGGACGACTCCGGGTTCCTGGCCCCCATGACGGCGGTAGAGAAGGTGATCGCCGACATCTGGGCGTCCCTGCTCGTGGTGCCGCGCGTGGGCCTGCAGGACCACTTCTTCGAACTGGGTGGGCACTCGCTGCTCGCAACCCAGGTGGTCTCCCGGCTGCGGGAGGCCTTCCAGGTGGACGTGTCCCTCCGGGTCCTCTTCGAGGCGCCGACCGTCGCGCAGCTCGCCGCGCGGCTGGAGGAGCATCTTCACGGCGCGAACCGGAAGGCCGTCCCGCCGCTGGTCCCCCAGCTTCGCGGCGAGCTCGTTCCGCAGTCGTTCTCCCAGCAGCGGCTGTGGTTCGTCTCGCAGCTGGACACCAGCGCGCACGCCTACAACCTGCCCCTGGTCACCCGGCTGCGGGGACGGCTGGACACGCACGCGCTGGAAGACTCGCTCAACGTCCTCATCCACCGTCACGAGGTCCTGCGCACCACGTTCGACGAAGTGGACGGCCAGCCGGCGCAACGCATCAGGCCCGCGTGGAAGCTCACCCTGAAGCAGGTGGACGTGGATCCGCGCATTCCGCTCCAGCGCCAGGTGGAGGCCGAAGCGCATGTACCGTTCGACCTGCGGCGAGGCCCCCTGATCCGAGCCACGCTGCTACGGATCGCGGACGAGGATCAGGTCCTCATCCTCAACTTCCATCACAGCGTCTTCGACGGCTGGTCCATCGCCTTGCTCCAACGGGAGCTGGATGCGCTCTACCTCGCCCGGCGCCAGGGCACGGAGGCCGCGCTCCCGCCCATTTCCATCCAGTACGCGGACTACGCGCTGTGGCAGCGCGCGTGGTTGCAGGGCGACGTGCTGGAAGAACAGTTGGCGTGGTGGCGCGAGCAGCTCGCGGGGGCACCGCCCGTGCTGGACCTGCCCACCGACAAGCCGCGTCCGCCCGTGCAGACCTTCCAGGGCGCGTACATCGAAGTCCCCCTGCCACCCGCGCTGACCAGCGCCCTCGTCGCCATGGGCCAGCGCGAGGGCACCACGCTGTTCATGACGCTGCTGGCGGGATTCCAGGCCCTGCTCGCGCGCTACAGCGGCCAGGACGACGTGGTGGTCGGCTCGCCCATCTCCGGACGAAACCGCCGTGAGGTGGAAGGACTGCTCGGCCTCTTCGTCAACACGCTCGCTCTGCGCGCGGATGTCGTTGGAACGCGCTCCTTCCGCCACCTGTTGCGCGGCGTGCGCGAGAGCTGCCTGGGCGCCTTCGCGCATCAGGACCTGCCGTTCGAACAAATCGTGGAGGCGCTCAAGCCGCCACGCGACCTGAGCCGCGCGCCGCTGGTCCAGGCCCTCTTCGTCCTGCAACAGGCGGCTGTCCCCTTCTCGTTGCCCGGGCTCCAAGCGGAGGACGTCCCCTTCCAGACGGGCGTCTCCCGCTTCGACCTCATGCTCTTCGTGCGCGAGTCGGAGCAGGGGCTGACGGCCTTCTGGGAGTACAACACCGCCCTCTTCGAGGAGGCGACCCTCACCCGGATGGCCGGGCACTACGTGCGAATGCTCCAAGGAGCGGTCCGCCATCCCGAGCAGCCCCTGTCGGCCCTGCCGCTCCTCTCCGAAGAGGAACGGCAGCAGGTCGTCGTGACGTGGAACGCCGCGAAGGACCTCTCTTTCGAGCCGGGCCTCATGCACCGCTGGGTGGAGGCGCAGGTCGCTCGGACACCGGCAGCGGTCGCGGTGACGAATGGAGCGGAGTCGCTGACCTACGCGCAACTGGATGCGCGCGCCAATCAGTTCGCCCATCACCTCATCGCCCTGGGCGTCACACCGGGAAGCTCCGTCGGGCTGTGCCTGGAGCGCTCCAGCCTCGACATGCCCGTCGCCGTCCTCGCCACCCTCAAGGCCGGCGCTGCCTACGTCCCACTGGATCCGAACTATCCGGCCGAGCGTCTGGCCCTGATGGTGGAGGACACGCGTGCTCCGGTCGTCCTCGCACATGAGGGCTTCGTGCGGGCGCTGCCACCGAACACCTCCGCGCGCATCGTGATGATGGAGACCGTCTCGCTGGCCTCGCGCCCCACGTCGTCTCCGAACATGAGGCTGTCACCTGAAGCGGTCTGCTACGTCGTCTTCACCTCGGGCAGCACCGGCAGGCCCAAGGGCATCGCCATGTCCCACCGGGGCATCGGAAACATGCTCGCGTGGCAGATCCGCCGCGCCGTCCATGCGGAAGCCACCACGCTCCAGTTCGCCTCGCTCAACTTCGATGTCTCCTTCCAGGAGATCTTCGGCACCTGGTGCATCGGTGGCCGCCTGCTGCTCAGCTCCGCCGAACTGCGCCGCGATCCACCCGCGCTGCTGCGCTTCCTCACCCAGCACCGCGTGGAGCGTCTCTTCCTCCCCTTCGTCGCGCTCCAGTCGCTGAGCGAAGCGGCACGCACTACTGCGGAACTTCCTCCCCTCAACGAGGTCATCACCGCGGGCGAACAACTCCAGGTGACGCCCGCTCTTGTCTCCCTCTTCGAACGGCTGCCCGGCTGCGTCCTCGAAAACCAATACGGACCTTCGGAGACGCACGCCGCCAGCGCATGGCGGGCTTCAGGATCTCCGAGCACCTGGCCCGCGCTTCCTTCGGTGGGAACGCCGCTGACCAACGTCCAGACCTACGTCCTGGATGCCCGCGGGAATCCGAGCCCCGTCGGCGTCCCAGGAGAGGTGTTCATCGGAGGCGAAGGGCTCGCGCACGGCTACCACAACCGACCGGACCTCACCGCGGAGCGCTTCGTGCCCTCCCCCTTCAGCGCCACGCCGGGCGCACGCCTCTACCGCACGGGCGACAAGGCCCGCTGGCTCGCGGATGGACAACTGGAGTTCCTCGGCCGTCTGGACGGCCAGGTGAAGCTGCGTGGCTTCCGCGTCGAGTTGGGCGAAGTGGAGTCAGCCCTGCGCGCCCTGCCTGATGTGCAGGACGTGGTCGTCGTGTTGCGCGAGGACACCCCAGGCTTCAAGCGACTGGTGGCCTACGTGGTGCAACCGGAAACAGCCTTCTCCGCGGAGGCGCTGAGGCAAGCACTGGCGCGACGGCTGCCGGAGTACATGGTGCCTTCGGCGCTGGTGCGCATGGATTCGCTGCCCCTGACGCCCAGTGGCAAGGTGAACCGCAACGGCCTGCCCGTTCCGACGGAAGAGGCCATCCCCGGGACCGTCTACGTGGCCCCGGTCTCCGCGGTGGAGAAGCTCATCGCGGACATCTGGGCACCGCTGCTCGGCGTGCCGCGCGTGGGTGCGCAGGACCACTTCTTCGAACTGGGCGGCCACTCGCTGCTCGCGACCCAGGTGGCCTCCCGTCTGCGTGAGTCGCTTCAGATGGAGCTGCCCGTGCGCGTGCTCTTCGAAGCCCCGACGCTCGCGGAGCTGGCTGCTCGAATCGAAGCCCTGCGCCAGGAAGCCCACCCCCTCCAGGCACCGCCCCTGGTGCGCACCGAGGCCGGAAACTCCGCGCCCCAGTCCTTCCCGCAGCAGCGGCTGTGGTTCATCGACGCGCTCGCACCGGGCGGGTTCGCCTTCAACGTCCCGCTGTTCATCCGGTGCAAGGGACCGCTCGACGTGGCCGCGCTGGAGCGGTCACTCGCGGCGCTCATCGACCGTCACGAGTCCCTGCGCACGGTGTTCGCGGAGGAGAACGGCCAGCCCGTTCAGCGCGTCCTGCCGACGGTTCCCTTCGCGCTCGCCTTCGAGCGGCTGGAGGACGTTCCGCCCCAGCAGCGCGACACCGTCCTGCGCCAGCGGGCCGAGGAGCGGATGCGCCACGTCTTCGACCTGCGCACGGGCCCCCTGCTGACGGCGACGCTGCTGAGGCTGGACGCGGAGGACCACGCGCTCTTCCTGCTCATGCATCACATCATCACGGACGGCTGGTCCACGGACGTGATGGGGCGCGAGCTGGGCATCCTCTACGACGCCTTCACCCGGAACCAGACGCCGCGCCTGCCGCCACTGCCCATCCGATACACGGACTACGCCCGCTGGCAGCGCGCGACGTTGCAGGGCGAAGGGCTCGATGCGCAGCTCGCGTGGTGGAAGCGGCAGCTGAACGGGGCGCCCCATGCGCTGGAGCTGCCCACCGACCGGCCTCGTCCGCCCGTGCAGGCCCAGGCGGGCGCGGCCCACATGGTGCGGATCCCCGCCGCGGTGGACGCCGCCGTGCGCGAACTGTGTCACCAGCAGGGCGTCACGTCCTTCATGGCGCTACTCGCGGGCTTCCATGCCCTGCTGTCGCGCTACAGCGGCCAGGACGACGTGGTGGTCGGCTCCCCCATCTCCGGCCGAAACCACCGCGAGGTGGAGGGGCTCATCGGCTTCTTCGTCAACGCCCTGCCCCTGCGCGTGAAGGTCTCCGGCGCCGAGTCCTTCCAGGTCCTCCTCGCCCGTGTTCGCGAGACGTGCCTGGGCGCGTACGCGCACCAGGAGGTGCCCTTCGAACAACTGGTCGACGCGCTCCAGACACCGCGAGACCTGAGCCGCACGCCTGTGTTCCAGGCCGTGTTCGCCCTCTTCAAGGACTTCCCCGGCTTCCCCCTGCGAGGACTGGAGACAGCGCCGGTGCCCTTCGATCCAGGGCTCGCGAAGCACGACCTCACGCTGTTCATGCGCGAATCCGCCACCGGGTTGCTGACGCACTGGGAATACAACACCGCGCTCTTCGACGCGGCGACAGTGGAGCGCATGGCCGGGCACTACCTGCGTCTGCTGGAGCAGGTGACGCGAAACCCGGAGCGTCCGCTCGCGTCGCTGTCGCTGCTGACAGAAGCGGAGCGCCAGCAGGTCCTCGTCGAGTGGAACGACACCGCGCTCGATGTCCCCGCGGACCTGCGCGTCCCCACGCGCATCGCGGAGCAGGCACGGCTGAGGCCGGAGGCGCTCGCGCTGGCGGGCGACGGGCAGCGGCTGACGTTTAGGGAACTGGAGGCCCGGTCGAACCAGCTCGCGAACCTGCTGCGTGCGCAGGACGTGAAGCCGGAGACCATGGTCGCCCTGTGCGTGGACCGCACGCCTGGCTACGTGTGGGGCGCGCTGGGCATCCTCAAATCGGGCGGGGCCTACCTGCCCATGGACCTGACGTGGCCGGAGGCCTGGTGGCGGCACGTGCTCACGGACAGTGGCGCGCATATCGTCGTCACCCAGCAGGCCTTCGCCTCCCGCTTCGAGGGATGCGGCGTGCGAGTGCTCTGCCTGGACGCGGAGCCCGCGCTGGAGACGCAGCCAATCACCGCGCCCGGCGTGACACTGCACGCGGAGGCGATGGCCTACGTCATCTATACGTCGGGCAGCACCGGCCGGCCCAAGGGCGTCGCGGTGACACACGGCACGCTGGCGAACCTCGTCGCAGGGCTCGGCACGGCGGCGGGGATTGAACCGGGAGACCGGGCCACGCTGCTGACGGGGCTCGCGTTCGACGCGACCGTCTTCGAAACCTGGCCGTCGCTCACGCATGGCGCCAGCCTCCACCTGCCCACGGACGAGGTACGTGCGGAGCCCGCCCGGCTGGTGCGGTGGCTCGCGGCGGAAGGCATCACTCTCACCACACTGCCCACGCCCATGGCGGAGGCGGCGCTGGAGCAGCCATGGCCGTCCGGCATGCCGCTGCGCCGGGTGCACGTGGCCGGCGACGTGATGCACCGCCGTCCGGGGCCCTCCGTTCCGGGACAGTGGCTCAACTGCTACGGCCCCACGGAGAACACCGTCATCGCGACCTCTGGCGTCGTGAAGCCCGAAGCGGCCGAAGGACTGCTGCCTCCCATCGGCAGCCCGGAGCCCAACGTGCGCGTGTACGTGCTGGATGGCGCTGGACAGCCCGTGCCGGTGGGCCTGTGGGGCGAGCTGTTCCTGGGAGGCGCCCAGGTTGCGCGCGGATACCTGGGTCAGCCCGCGCTCACAGCGGAGCGCTTCGGACCGGATCCGTTCTCCCGCGAACCCGGCGCGCGCCTGTACCGCACGGGCGACGTGGTGCGGTGGCTCGCGGACGGGACGCTGGAGTTCCGGGGCCGCGCGGACTCACAGGTGAAGCTGCGGGGCTTCCGCATCGAAATGGGCGAGGTGGAGGCCGCGCTGCTCTCGCAGCCCCCGGTGAAGGAAGCGGTGGCGCAGGTGCGCGAGGACGTACCGGGACAACGACGGTTGGTCGCGTATCTGGTGCTCCGCGAAGGGGCCGCGTTCACGGTAGACGCGCTGCGGGCCTCGCTGCGGCGGTCGCTCGCGGAGCACGCGGTTCCGTCGGCGTTCGTGGTGCTGGAGCGGCTGCCGCTCACCGCGAACGGCAAGCTGGACCGCAAGGCCCTGCCCGCACCGGACGTGCACCGGCCCGAACTGAGCGAGGACTATCGCGTCCCCGAAGCCGGCTTGGAGCAGACGCTGGCCGCGCTCTGGGCCGAAGTGCTGGGGCTGGAGCGCGTGGGAGCGAGCGACAACTTCTTCGACCTGGGCGGCAACTCGCTGCTGCTCCAGTCCGTGCACGCGAAGTTGGAAGCGCTGGTGGGCCGCAAGGTCCCGCTGGTCACGCTCTTCCAGTACCCCACGGTGCGCGCGCTCGCAGGGCATCTGTCACCACCGAAGGACTCGCCACCGGCGGCGGCTCCCGCGCCCGCGCAGGACCCGGGCGCGCAGCGGCGAGACAACCTGCGGCGCATGGCTCAGCGGCGCGGCCGTCCAGGCTCCAGCTGAGCGCCTCGTTCACGGAAGGAGCGCCGCGAGCTTCGCGCCCAGCCCTTCGGCGTTCCCGCCCGTGAGCATCGACTGGTGGTCGCCGGGCACGGTCTCCACCCGGACCACCGCGCCCGAATCCAGCCATTCGAGCTCCACGTGCTTCGGCATGTGCTCGATGACAGTCGCCGCGCGGAAGAACTGGAGGATGCCCCCCTCGAAGCGGGGCATGGGGTAGTCGCGCAGGGCCGTCATGTTCGCCTCCCAGACGCGCACGTAGCGCCGCTGCTGCTCCGGATCCGCGAGGACCTGCTCCTGCGCGAAGCCCACTCCGCCTACCCGGGCCCGGGCGATGTCCCCAGGACCCGGCGTGTCGAGCATCGCGCACAGCGGCACCGCGTGGCCTTCCGCCGTCAGCCGGCGGGCCATCTCGTAGACGACCGCGCCGCCGAACGACGCTCCCACCAGCAGGTACGGCCCCACGGGCTGCAACGCGCGCAGGCCCTCCAGGTAGGCCGTCGCCATCTCGTCGACGGACGTGTGCAGCGGTCCGTCTGGCTCCAGACCCCGGGACTCGAAGGCGTAGGCGGTCCGGCCCGCGTCGATGGCGCGCGCCAGGTCTCGGTAGAACACCGGCTGGCCTCCGGCCGCGTGCACGAAGAAGAGCGGCGGACCGCGAGTGCCCTGCTGGAGCAGCGCGACCCCGGGTGGCAGGGACCGGCCCTCCTCCCGTCCTCCCAGCTTCCGCGCCAACAGCTCCACCGTGGGCGCGGTCAGCATCTCCTTCAGCGCGAGCCGCTTGCCGAAGCGCTCGGAGATCATCGCGAGCAGCCGGAGCGCGACCAGCGAGTCGCCGCCCAACGCGAAGAAGTCGTCGTGGATGCCCACGTCATCCAGGCGGAACAGCGTCTGGAAGCACTCGACCAGGGACTGCTCCGTGGCGTCACGGGGCGCCACGCGCTCACCGCGACGGGGAGCCTGCGCCTTCGGCTTCGAGGATCCGGTCGCCTTCGCCTTGGCCGCCATGGCGTCGCGTGCGACGGGGCTCGGCGCGGCGGCGTCCAGGCTGTAGTGCTCACGGTCGAAGCTGTAGGTCGGCAGGTCCACGCGCCGACGCCGCTCGCCGTCCCGGATGTGTTCCCAGTCCACGTCCACGCCCGCGGCCCACGCTTCGCCCAATGCCGCCAGGGCGCTCCCGGACGCGTCGCCCTTCGTCGGCAGGGTGGCCAGCACGGGCTGCTTCTTGCGCGCCGGATGCTGCCGCGCGAGCGCGGTGAGCGTCGTGCCCGGACCCACTTCAATCAATGCACGGTCCCCGGACTCCAGCAGGCAACCCAGCGCGTCGGAGAAGCGGACCGTGTGCCGCAGGTGCCGGACCCAATAGTCAGGTGACGTCGCCTCGCGCTCCTGGAGCCACCGGCCGGTGAGGCTGGACACGACGGGCAGCGAGGGCGCGCGGAGCTTCACGCGGGCCACTTCCCGAGCGAAGCCTTCCAGGTAAGGCTCCATCATGGAGGAGTGCGCGGCGCGCGCGTAGCGCACCCGCTTGTGCTCGATGCCCCGCGCCGTCAGCGCCTGCTCCGCCGCCTCCAGCTCCGGCAACGGGCCGGAGAGGACACAGGTCTCCGGGCCGTTGATGGCCGCCACCGACACGGCCGGCCCCATGAGCTCCGAGACCTGCTCCACGGACGCGAGCACCGACAGCATCCCGCCCGGTGGCATCGCCTCCATCAAGCGTCCGCGAGCAACCACGAGCCCCAGCGCCTCCTCCAGCGTGAACACACCCGCGAGGCACGCGGCCACGTATTCGCCGAGCGAGTGCCCCAGCAACGCTTCCGGCTTCACGCCCCACGACAGCCACAACTGAGCGAGCGCCCAGTCGCAGACGAACAACGCGGGCTGAGACCACAGCGGCCGGTCCAGCTCACGGGCCGCTTCGTCGAAGCGCTCGGGTCCGGCGAAGAGGATGTCGCGGAGGTCCGCGCCCATGGGACCGCGAAGCAACTCCGCGCACGTGTCGATGGCAGCGCGGAACGCGGGCTCGCGAAGGAACGCCTCGCCCATGTTCACCCGCTGCGCACCGCCGCCCGGGAACAGGAAGGCCACGCCGCGAGACTCGCCCTCGTCGAGCACGGTGCGGATCCGAGGAGGCGCATCCTCACCGGCAGAGGACCGCCCCTCCAGCAACGCCACCGCGTCCTCACCCTGTCGGACCACGACGAAGCGGCGCCACGCGAAGCGCGCACGCCCCACCTGCAACGTATGAGCGACGTCCGCGAGCCAGGCACCCGAAGCCCTCTGCATGCGCTCCGCGAGCGCCGCGGTCATCCGCTCCAGCGCGCCCTCCGTCTTCGCGGACAAGAGCAGCACCTCTTCCCCGCGCCGGGGCGCATCCGTCTCCGGAAGAGCCGGCGCCTCCTGCAACACCACGTGCGCGTTCGTGCCTCCAATCCCCAGCGCCGTCACCCCCGCGCGCAGCGGCAGCGGGCCCTCCCAAGCACGCGTGCTCCCCACCACCTGGAAGGGACTGCCCTCCAGCTCCAACATTGGATGCGGCTTCGTGAAGTGCAGCGTCGGAGGCAGCGTGCGGTGCTCCATCGACAGCACCGTCTTGATCACCCCCGCCACGCCCGCCGCCGCGTCCAGGTGTCCGAAGTTGCTCTTCACCGCGCCCAGGCCACACGCGCCCGGAGGAGCCCCCTGGAACACCTGCTTGAGCGCCGCGACCTCAATCGGATCCCCCAACGCCGTCGCCGTCCCGTGCGCCTCCACATAGGACACGTCGGACGGCGCGACTCCCGCCACCGACAGCGCCTCGCGGATGACCGCCGCCTGTCCCTGCACCGAAGGCGCCGCGAACCCCGTCTTCGCCCCCCCGTCGTTGTTCAACGCCGTGCCCAGCACGATGGCGCGGATGCTGTCCCGGTCCGCCACCGCATCCGCCAGCCTCTTGAGCACCAGCATCCCCACGCCATTGCCCACCGTCGTCCCCGCCGCGTTCACGTCGAACGGCCGGCAGCGCCCATCCGGCGCCAGGATGCCGCCCTCAAGTTTGCGATGCGCCCCCAGCTGCGGCGTGCGGATGGACACACCTCCCGCGAGCGCCAGGTCGCACTCGCCCGCGAGCAGCGACTGACAGGCCAGGTGCAACGCCACCAACGACGTGGAACACGCCGTCTGCACCGTCATCGCCGGCCCCGTCAGGTCCAGTTCGTACGACACCCGCGTGGCGAGGAAATCCCCGGAGAGCCCCAGCGCCCCCGCCAACCCCGCGGC
>NZ_RAWP01000131.1:0-24537 GCF_003668935.1 Corallococcus sp. AB032C
CTTCACCGCGGGGGGCCAGGGGTGCGAAGGTAGGGGGGTGAGGAGCACAGAGCGAACGAACCGTCGGGTGGGGACGGTTTCCGAGGAGCCAGGGGCGGAGTACCGCCTCTTCGACGACATGCCCCTGGGCATGTTCGTGCTTCGGGACGGCCTGCTCATCCATTCAAACGCGGCCCTTTCCCGCCTGATGGGCGTGGAGCGAGAGCAGCTGTCGGGCAAGCCCGTGACGGCGCTCCTGTGGGAGCCGGGGCCGTTGGAGGACCCGGCGGATCGGCTCGCGCGGCGGCTGGGTTCGTCGCCCGTGGCGGGCACCTACGAGGCGTGGCTGGCCGTGGGCAACCAGGGGCTGCGCGTGGAGCTGACGGTGCATCCGCATGCCAGGGATTGGGTGGTGCAGGTGCGCGACGTGACGTCCCGCGTCTGTCGCCGCACGGTGCTGCGGCGGCTGGCGGAGCTGGGCAGCGCGGTGCGCGCGCTGCACTCCGAGGACGCGGTGCGCGAAGAGGTGTTCCGGGGGCTGGAGGCGCTGGAGCTGGGCTTCGCGTGGCTGACGCCCCGGGGCGTGGGCGTGGAGCTGTCCGTGGCGGGACTGTCCCCCCGGATGGTGCCGCACGCGCCGTCGCTGGTGGGCCGCGTGAGGGTGGAGGCCCCTGGCGGCTGGGCGCCCGCGCTGGTGCGCACCTGGCGCGAGGGCGATGCGTGGATGGAGGACCTGGGCGTGGAGGCGTCCCGGTTCGTGTCCGAAGCGCGCATGGACGCGGTGCTGGCGGTGTTCCGGCGCGTGGAGACGCACCGGGCGGTGGGCGTGCGCATCGACGTGGAGAACGCGCCCACGGCCATGCTGGTGCTCGCCTCCGACTGGCTGAGCGAGGAGGACGTGGCCGCGGTGCGGCTGTTCGGCCAGCAGGTGTCCTCCGCGCTGGACGCGGCGCGCACCATCCAGAGGCTGAGCGTGCGCGCGACGGCGCTCACCGCGTTGGGACGGCTGGCGTCACAGGCCGCGTCCGCGCCCCACCCGCGCGCCTTCTTCGGCTCCGGCACGGAAGAAATCTCAGGCCTGCTGGGCTGCGACGCCGTGTGCCTGCTCCTGCCCGCGGACACGCGGCACGAGTCGGGCGAGTCCCTGGAGCTCGTGTACGCGCGCGGCCTGTCCGAGGACGCGGTGGCGCGCGTGCGCCGTGCGCGGCTGGGTTCGCTTCCCCGTCCGGGCGGGATGCCGGATGCCGTGCAGGTGCTGGACGCGGAGACGTGTCCCGCGCCCACGCGCGACGCGCTCCGGGCGCTGGCGTTCCAGACGCTGGTGTCCGTGCCGCTGCGGGTGCGCTCGCGCGGCGTGGGCACGTTGAGCGTGCTGTTCCACGCGCGCCGCCGGCTCACCGCGCTGGAGGTGGAGACGCTCCAGGCCATGGGCACGCACTTCGCGGCGGCCATCGAGTCCCACCGGTTGCTGGACGAGGTGCGCGGCCGGGCGGAGGACCTGGCGCTGATGCACGAGGTGGGCAAGGCGCTGGCGGCCACGCTGGAGCTGGACCGGCTGCTGGCCACGGGCGTCACCAGCCTGGCGCGCATCGTGGACGTGCCGGACGCGTACGTGCTCCTGCCGGATGCCAAGGGGAACCAGCTCGCCATCCGCGCGGCGACGGGCAGCCACCCGGAGCTGGTGGGGCGCCACGTGTCGCTGGACCCGTCGGTGAATTCGCTCGCGGGCCAGGTGTTCCGCACGCGCCAGCCGCTCCGCGTGGAGGACGCGCGGCTGGAGGTGCGGGCGGACGACGAGCTGCGCCGCGCCGCGGAGGCCCAGTCGTACATGGTGCTGCCGCTCGCCGTGCACGACCAGATGGTGGGCGTGGCGGTGATGGTGGAGACGCGCCGGCCCCGCCGCTTCACGCCCGCGGAGCTGGAGCGCGCGGACGCCATCGCCAATCAGCTGTCGCTGGCGCTGGAGGGCGCGCGGCTGGTGGAGGACCTGAAGCAGAGCTACGCGGAGCTGGCGCGCGCGCAGGAGCAGCTGGTGAACCGCGAGCGGCTGGTCGCGCTGGGCGAGCTGTCCGCGGTGGTGGCCCACGAGGTGCGCAACCCCCTGGGCGCCATCTTCAATTCGGTGGCCACCATCCGCCGCATCATCGGCCCGGAGAATCCGGCCATCCCGCTGGTGGACATCGTGGGGGAGGAGGCGGACCGGCTCAACCGCATCGTCGCGGACCTGCTCACGTTCGCGCGGCCTCCGTCGCCGCACCTGTATCCGGTGTCGGTGACACAGCTGTTGGAGGAGGCGGTGGGCAGCGCGCTCGCGGACGTGGGCGGCACCTCGCCGTCTCAGGTGCGGGTGGAGTGGGTGATGGAGGAGGACGTGCCGACGGTGACGGTGGACGAGCGGCTCATCCGCCAGTGCTTCCTCAACGTGGCGCTCAACGCCGTGCAGGCCATGATGCCCCAGGGCGGCACGCTGCGCGTGATGGCGCGCAAGGCGTGGATGGACCGGGCCGGCGTGCAGGTGGAGATCAGCGACACGGGGCCGGGCATCCCGGCGGAGCTGCGCGCGCGCGTCTTCGAGCCCTTCTTCACCACCAAGGCGCAGGGCACCGGGCTGGGGCTCGCCGTGGTGAAGCGCATCATCGACTCACACGTGGGCCAGGTGTCGCTGGACGCGCCGGAGACGGGCAAGGGCACCATCTTCCGCCTCTTCCTGCCGCTGGAGCCGCCGGTGGCGCCGAACCTGCCCCTGACGGGCGCCTGACGAAGAGGCGCGCGCTCAGGTGCCGCCTTCGCCGCCGCCCAGGAAGAGCCACATCACGCCGAAGCCCAGGCCGCACGCCAGGGCCACCACCACGAGCATGGCCCAGAAGCGGTACTGGGGCGGGATGGGCCACAGGCCCTGGAGCGGGTTGCCGCCCTTGGACTTCACGGGCTTCTTCTTCTTGGTGTTGCGCTTCTCGGCGGCGAGCTCGGCTTCGCGGCGCTTCAGCTCCGCTTGCCGGAGCGCCTCGGAGATGTCCATGTCGTAGCCCACGAGCGTTTCGCGCGTCTTGGTCCGCACCTGCATGGGGCGCGTCTCATGGGGTCGCTCATTCACGACGGGGGCCTGGCGGCGAGGGACTTCCTTGGGCGGGACGTAGGGGGTCGCCTTCTCGTCCAGGTAGGCCGGCATGTTGCCCGTCGTCTGGGACAGGGCGCCGAAGATCTTCGCGGCCTCCAGGGCCTCGGTGGCTTCGCCCGCGCCCTGCGGCGACCAGGGCACCGGCAGCTCGTCCTGGGACATGGGGCGGGTGGCGTCCGGGAACGCCTCGGCGGGACGCGCCTGGGGAGCGGCGCCCACGGAGGTGGCGGGACGCGACTGCGGCGCGGGACCCACGGAGGTCTGGGGACGGGGCTGGGAGGCAGGGGCGCGCGGCGCCGCGTTCGCCTTGGGGCGGCCGGGCTTTTCGACGTCGGTGCTCTCTTCTTCCGCGTCGTCCGTGCTGGGGCGCGCAGCCATGGGCGAGGAACCAGCGCCCTCGGTGGCGTCGTCCTCGCCGGAGCCCGGGGTCCAGCCGCCCTTGCCGGTGGCGGGCAGGCCCGTGGCGCTCTTGCGCGCGGGCCGCTCGTTGGTGGTGGAGTCCTCACTGCCTGCGCCGGGAGTCCAGCCCGGGCGCGAGGGGCGGTTCTGCATCGGTGAGTCCTCCGGGGCCGGGGGGGGCCCCTCACTGTGAGACGCTCGAAGGTGTGTAACGGAGTCTTTCGCGTCCGGGCCCGGATTCCAATCTGGCCGGGACGGTTCTTCCGCCGGAGCCTGCCTGCCCGCGGGGGTGCGCTCCCCCGGGTCCGTGGTGTCCTCCGCGCCCGGGCCCCCACGGGATTCCAGCGGGCCAGGAACCTCCTGGGGGGTGGCCTCGTCCTCTCCCGGCCCGGGCGTCCACTGGAGGTCCACCGCCGGTGCCGGAGGGGCCTTGCCCACCTCCGGGGTCTGGGGAGGAAGTCCCGGCGTGGTGGGCTCCGCGGCACCGATGCCTGGCAGCCAGGCATCCATGGTGATTTCCAGATTGTGCAGCCGCGCCGGAGGCGCCTTGCGCGGCAGCTCCGGCGCGTCGCCAGACTCCTCCTGGAGCCTCTTCGCCTCCGCCGCCGCACGCAGCGCCTGCTCCACCTTCGCCGCGTCCAGGGCCTCGGTCTCCTGGCCCACGGTGGCGTACTCCGGCGGCGGCTTCGCGGCGTCTCGCGCTCCGGTCTCCGGGCCCGCGCCCTCCGCCCGCCGCAACTTCGCCGCGTCCAACGCCTCCGTCGCGATGTCCTCCTGCGCGCGGAGCGCCTCCGCCGCGTCCATGGCCCCGACAGCCGCGAGCACGGACGGAAACTCCTGACGCGTGTTCACGCGCTCGGGCTGCTCGCGCAGCAGGTTGTCCAGCATCTGCTGCTCGATGACCTTCTCGCGCGGGAAGGCCGCGGACATCAGCCGCACCAGGTCCTGATCCGTCACGGTGGGCGCCAGCTTCTCCTTCAGCGAGCCCAGCGCCTCCGCCATGGCCGTCGCCGTGGGGAAGCGGTCGTTCGGCTCGGACGCCAGCGCGCGCGCCAGGAACGCGTCCACCGCGCGCGGCAGGTCCGGCCGGTGGCGCCCCGCCGGTTCCCACTGCGGATAGGCCGCGCGCCGCCAGCGCTCCAACGGGTCGCCCCGCTGCGACAGCGGCTTCCACGAGAACAACTCCCACAGCACCACGCCCACCGCGTACAGGTCCGCGCGCCGGTCCACCGTGCGCTTGCGGGCCTGCTCCGGCGCCATGTACGTGAGGTTGCCAATCACCACGCGCGGCGCCGTCTGCTGCTCCTTCAGCGTGGACTGCGCCGCGCCGAAGTCGATGATCTTCACCTCGCCCGCGTAGCTCACGCACACGTTCGCGGGGGACAGGTCGCGGTGCACCAGGTGCAGCGGGTGACCCTCTTCATCCGTCGCGTCATGCGCGTACGCCAGGCCCTCGCACAGCCGGATGCCCACCTGGAGCAGCGGCCCCAGGGGCATCATCCGCTGGCGCTGCCGCAGGCGGTACGCGAGCCGGCTGAGCGTCTTGCCCAGCACGTACTCCATGGCGAGGTACAGCTGCCCGTCCACCTCACCCATCGCGTACACGCGCGCGATGTTCGGGTGCGCCAGCCGCACCACCACGCGGGCCTCGTCGCGGAAGCGGCCCACGAACTGCCGGCTGTCCACCAGCCCCGGCAGCACCTTCTTCACCACGACCGCGCGCCCCACGCCCTCCTCGCGCGCGAGGAAGACCTCTCCCATCCCCCCGGCGCCAATGCGGCGCACGAGGGTATAGGGACCGAAGCGCACGGGCCCGGTCAGGGCCTCTGGTTCAAGGGGCGTCGCCAAGCGCGCGGAACGCCTTGCGAGCCGCGGCGAGCACGTGCGCCACCTCCGGCTCGCCGATGGCCAGCGAGATGAAAGCCGCCTCGAACTGACTGGGCGGCAGGTACACACCTTCCTGGAGCATCGCGTGGAAGAAGCGCCCGAACTTCGCCGTGTCCGCCTTCTTCGCGGACGCGTAGTCGAACACCGGCTCCGACGTGAAGAACACCGTGATCATGCTGCCCACGCGGTTCACCGTCACCGGCACGCCCGCCGCCTTCGCCTCCGCGCGGAAGCCCTCCTCCAACAGCAGGCCCAGCTGCTCCAGCCGCGCGTACGTCCCCGGCGCCGCCAGCGCCTTCACGCACGCCAGGCCCGCCGCCACCGCCACCGGGTTCCCGGACAGCGTGCCGGACTGGTACACGGGCCCCTCCGGCGCCACCTTCGACATGATGTCGCGCCGGCCGCCGTACGCGCCCAGCGGCATGCCGCCGCCCACCACCTTCGCGAACGTGCTCAGGTCCGGCTTGAGCCCGTACAGCTCCTGCGCGCCGCCGCGAGCGAGCCGGAAGCCCGTCATCACCTCATCCAGCACGAAGAGCACGCCGTGCTTCTGGCAGAGCTTCTGCAACCCTTCGAGGAAGCCGGGGCGCGGCACCAGCACGCCCATGTTGCCCACCACGGGCTCGATGATGGCGCAGGCGATGTCCTTGCCCTTCTCGTTGAAGATGCGCTCCACGGCCTCCAGGTCGTTGAAGGGCGCGGTGAGCGTGAGCGACGCCAGCGCGGACGGCACGCCCGGGGAGTCCGGCAGGCCCAGCGTCTCCACGCCGCTGCCCGCCTTCACGAGGAACGGGTCACCCGCGCCGTGGAAGCAGCCTTCGAACTTGAGGATGGAGTCGCGGCCGGTGAAGCCACGCGCCACGCGGACGGCGGCCACCGTGGCCTCCGTGCCGCTGGACACCAGGCGCACCTTCTCCACCGAAGGCACCGTGGCGCAGAGCAGCTCCGCGAACTCCACCTCCGCGGCGACAGGCGCGCCGAACGTGGTGCCGCGCCGGGCAGCCTCCACGATGGCCTCCACGATGGGCGGGTACGCGTGGCCCAGGATGAGCGGGCCCCAACTGCCCACCAGGTCCACGTAGCGGTTGCCGTCCACGTCGGTGAGCCACGCGCCGGAGCCCTCCTTGAAGAAGACGGGGTCGCCTCCCACGCCACGGAAGGCACGCACCGGAGAGTTCACGCCGCCCGGGATGCGCGCCTGCGCACGGGCGAAGAGGGCCTGGCTTTGAGCGTGTTTCATGCCGGTGGGCATAGCACGCGCCGGACGCCCTTCCCTGCCCCGAGTGGCCCTCCGATGTTGCACCTCTTGCGAGCGTGCGCCCGCCCGGCCAGTGGCCCTTTCGAATCTCGCCCGTTCTTCTTGCGCAGAGCGGCCATCCAGTCGTTCGACCTCCAGTCCCAGGAACATTCCCTGCGCCCTTCCGACTCGCCCCGCCCCAGCGCTCGACCCGTAATGCAATTTTCACATAAATTGATTATTCATTCTTTAGTGAAAATGGCACATGAGTGAAAATACATCTTAAGCTACTGTATTTACTTGAATTTCATGCGGAAAATTTCTAGCCTTCATGTTGGCGATCTTCATTGTGGGCCCATTTTCACTCATGATGAAGCAGCCTCGGGAGTGAAAAATGCCTGCGGTCCTCTCCCTCCCTTCACGACTGGCCACTTGGCTGCCTCGCCAAACTTGGCTCCAGGTACGCAGCGACATCCGTCCTTCTCTTCGATTGGAGGACCGCGAGCTTCGCCTTCGGTTGTTGGAGGCCCCCGCGCGGCTCAGCGTTGACCAACTCCCCTCGCTATTGAACCTGCATCTGTCCCTCGCGGAGCCAGACGCCGCTGTTCCCGTTCTCACAGGTGCATTCCTCAGCCAGGGCGTCCGCGAGGCACTGGAGGAACGAGATGCGAGCTACATTGACGCGAACGGACATTTTCACCTGATCGCGCCGGGCATCTGCATCCACCTTGAGAGCACGAAGCGCTCAGCCGCAGCCGCGAAGCAGTCGGGACAGATGACGCTGGGCCCTCATGGCGTGAGGGCCGTGCAGATCCTGCTGCAGGGACAAGAGTCCTTTTCCATCTCTCAAGTGGCGGAGCAAGCCTCCGTCTCAATCGGGCAGTCGCACAAGGTCCTTACCCATCTTGAAGGGCTGGGACTGCTCCGTACGACGGGCAGAGGTCCCTCGAAGCGGCGCATCGTCGTGTCGCGGACCGAATTGCTCGACTGGCTCCAGCAGCAAGCTAGCGCCACACGGAGGGAGCCCTCTTTGCAGGTTGCCATTTATGCAAGGCGTCCCGAGGAACTCTGGCTGCAATCCAGCGCCAAGTTGAGCAGGGCCGGTATCTCCCACGCGCTCACGGGTTCAGCTGCGGCCAGCGTGTTCGGTGTAGGACCTACGAACGTTGCTCAGTCACTCATCCGCATCTCGCCCGACGTACCTCTTGCACACGCAGCGAAACAACTCGACGCCGAGGTCACCGAACGAGGCGCCAACCTCACGCTGCTCCGTGACACCGGAAAGGTCGGTTCATGGGCTCCTACCAACAAGGAGGGGATCTCCATCGCGCCCATGGCGCGCATCTATCTCGATGCGCGTTCCGAGCGACGGGGTGAAGACATCGCCCAGCAATTCCGTGAGGTGATCCTTGGCTACTGAAGGCTTCCATCTTGGGGAGTACGATCCCTCTGTCCGGTCAGCCTTGCTTGCTGAGGCGGTGCATGTCGTCCGCGCGTTCGGATTCGCGGGAGCGCACATCGTCATCATCGGTGGACTCGTCCCATCCCTCCTCGTACCAACACCCGAGGTGGGCATCGAGCCCCATGCTGGAACGCAGGACCTCGACCTCTGCCTACGCGTCGCACTTGTCGAGGGAGAAGTCGGCGACTACGAGCGCATGGAGAATGCGCTCAAGGCGGTGGGATTCAAGATGCACGCTGGCACAAGCTGGCGCTGGAAGGGTGGCATCTCGCGCCCCCTCATCGTCGAGTTCTTCTGCCCTCCTGGCCCTGAGCGTGAGGTGGGAAGGCTGTACAGACCGGGCGGCGTAGTGGGAGGAAAGCTCTGCGCGTTGGTACTGAAGACCGGCAACCTCATCGACCGTGACTTCGTCGAGAAAGAAGTCGACGTCGTTCTCCCAGGAGGCGGTGGTAGAACGCGCCACCTTTTGAAGATCGCAGGGCCGGCCTCGTACCTTGCGGCCAAGGTGGATGCGCTCAAGAATCGAACGAAGAACAAGGATGCCTACGACATCGTCTGGCTTGTCGAAGCGTGGCCAGGAGGGCAGAGCCCGCTTGCAGCCACCATCCGGTTAAGTCCTGTCCATGACGATCCCGTCTTCCAGCATGCGCTCGTCGCGCTTGGCCATGAGTTCGCGGACCTCGATGCGGCGGGCGCACGAATGTACGCCCGCTTCATGTCAGCGCCAGGTGTCGACCTGGATCAATCCGCCCGGCGCGCAAGCAGCGCCGTGAAGCTGCTGCTGGCGGAGCTCGCGCCAGCGCGGTTATAGCCACCGCATGCGCATCCTCCACACCATGCTCCGGGTCGGCGACCTGGAGAAGTCGCTCGACTTCTACACCCGCGTCATCGGCATGAAGCTCCTGCGCCGCCAGGACTACCCGGACGGCCGGTTCACCCTCGCCTTCGTCGGCTACGGCCCGGAAGACACCCACCCGGCCCTGGAGCTCACCCACAACTGGGACACGGCGAAGTACGAACTGGGCTCCGCCTACGGCCACATCGCCCTGGGCGTCAGCGACATCCACGCCACCGCCAACGCCATCCGGCAGGCCGGCGGCAAGGTCGTCCGCGAGCCCGGCCCCATGAAACACGGCACCACCGTCATCGCCTTCGTGGAAGACCCGGACGGCTACAAGGTGGAGCTCATCCAGCAGAAGGCCTGACCCACCCGTGGCGCCCCAAACAACCGGGGCGCCCTCCCGTGAACCCGTGGACACGGACGGCATGGGCAGGCAGGCGGACGCGATTTAAGCGCGATGTTTCGCGCCTTCCGCTCGCCGCGCCCCCGGCGGGGGTGTAGAGAGGCCCGCGCGCGATGCAGCGAGGCGCGCACCCTCCCCCTCTTCTTTCGAGGCCGTCGTCATGGTGGAGAGTCCCCAGAGCCAGAACGCGCTGTCCCCCGACGAGCTTCACGAGGCGTGGGCCGTGCTCTCCATGGACGAGCGCCTGGAGGGCTTCCGCCTGCTGCCCGCGGCGGTGGCGGACGACTTCTTCCTGGGCCTCACCGCGCGCGAGCAATCCGAGCTCATCCTCAGCCTCCCCCAAGGCGAGCGCCGCACCTGGGTCCGCCTGCTCCCCCCGGACGACCTGGCCGACCTGGTCCAGGCCGTGGAGCCGGAGCAGGTGGACGCCATCCTGTCGCAGCTGGACGACGCCAGCCGCCGCGAGGTGAACGTCCTGCTGGCGTACTCGGAGGACGACGCCGGCGGTCTGATGAACCCGCGCTTCGCCCGCGTGCGCCCGGACATGAGCATCGACGAGGCCATCGGCTACCTGCGCAAGCAGGCGCGCGAGAAGGTGGAGACCGTCTACTACGCGTACGTGCTGGACGCCGAGCAGCGGCTGCAGGGCGTGCTGTCCCTGCGCCAGCTCTTCCAGGCCGCGCCGGACAAGCGCGTGGCGGACGTGATGATTCGCGACGTCATCACCGTGGCGGAGAACACGGACCAGGAGGCGGTGAGCCGCACCTTCTCCGAGCACAGCTTCATGGCCATGCCCGTGGTGGACGAGCAGCGGCGCATGAAGGGCATCGTCACGGTGGACGACATCGTGGACGTGGTCCAGGAAGAGGCCACGGAGGACATCCAGAAGGTCGGCGGTATGGAGGCCCTGGACGCGCCCTACTTCGACGTGGGCTTCCTGGCCATGCTCAAGAAGCGCGCCGGCTGGCTGATGGTGCTCTTCCTGGGGGAGATGCTCACCGCCACCGCCATGGGCTACTTCGAGCATGAGATTGCTCGCGCCGTCGTGCTGAGCCTCTTCATCCCGCTCATCATCAGCTCCGGCGGCAACTCCGGCAGCCAGGCCACCACGCTCATCATCCGGTCGCTGGCGCTGTCGGAGATGCGGCTGAAGGACTGGTGGCGCGTGGCCCGGCGCGAACTCAGCACGGGCCTGGCGCTGGGCGCGATCCTGGGAGTCGTGGGCTTCCTGCGCGTGATGGCGTGGCAGGCGCTGTTCCACAGCTACGGCGACCACGCGTTCCTCATCGGCATGACGGTGGGCGTGTCCCTGGTGGGCGTGGTCATCTTCGGCACGCTGTCCGGTTCCATGCTGCCGTTCATCCTCCGGCGCGTGGGCTTCGACCCCGCGAGCGCGTCCGCGCCCTTCGTGGCCACGCTGGTGGACGTGTCCGGACTCGTCATCTACTTCACGGCCGCGAGCCTCTTCCTGAGCGGCACCCTGCTGTAGTCGGCGACGATCCCGGCCCCCATGATTCCTACCCACCGTCGGCGCACGCTCACCCTCGCGGCGCCCGAAGCTCCCGGCCGTCCCGCGCACGTCTCCGCCGCCAGTGGTCTGGTGCGCGCGGGGGACTGGCTCTACGTCGTCGCGGACGACGCGCTCCACCTCGCGGTGTTCCCTGCGGCCGGAGACGCGCCGGGCCACACCGTGCGCCTCTTTCCCGGAGAGCTTCCGGCAGGACACGCGGAGCGCAAGGCTGCGAAGCCGGACCTGGAGGCGCTGTGCAAGCTGGGCCCCTCCGCGTCCTTCGCGCACGGGGCGCTGCTGGCCCTGCCCTCGGGGTCCACGCCCGCGCGGCGCAGGGCGTCGGTGCTGCCTTTGAACGCGGACGGGACGCTCGCGGGCGAACCGCGCACGGTGGACTGCACTTCGCTCTACTTGCAGTTGGAGCGCGAGTTGGTGGCGCTCAACGTGGAGGGCGCGGCGGTGGCAGGCAAGCGGCTGCGGCTGCTCAACCGGGGCAATGGCGAGGGCGGCGTGGACGCGCTGGTGGACCTGGACCTGGACCGCGTGCTGGCCAGCCTGGACGTGGGCCTGTTGGGGCCGGAGGCCGTGCGCACCGTGCGCCGCTGGGAGCTGGGTGAAGCCAACGGCGTGCGGCTGTCCTTCACGGACGCGTCGCCGCTGCCGGACGGGCGCGTGGTGTTCACCGCCACGGCGGAGGCCTCGCGCGACCGCGTGGCGGATGGGCCCGTGACGGGTTCGGCGGTGGGCGTGCTCGCGCCGGATGGCACGCCCGTGTACCTGGACGCGGTGGACGTGCCCGTGAAGCTGGAGGGCGTGGACGCGCGCGTGGAGGGTGGCCGCGTCCACGTGCTGCTGGTGGCGGACGCGGACGACCCGTCGGTGCCCGCGCCGCTCCTGGAAGCCGCGTTGCCCGTGCCGGGCTAGCTAGCCGCCGCGCTTCACCAGCAGCGGCCCGAAGGCCTGCGCCACCGGCATCATGGAGATGACGTTGATGTTCACGTGCGCCGGGCGCGTGGCCACCCAGTACGCCGTGTCCGCGACGTCCTCGGGCGTGAGCGGCTGGGTCTTGTCGTAGAGCGCGGCGGCCTTCGCCTCGTCGCCGCGGAAGCGCACGTTGGAGAACTCCGTGCCGCCCAGCAGCCCCGGCTGGATGTCCGTGACGCGCACCGCGGTGCCGTGCAGGTCCGCGCGCAGGTTGAGCGTGAACTGATGCACGAACGCCTTCGTCGCGCCGTACACGTTGCCGCCGGGGTACGGGAACTCGCCCGCGATGGAGCCGATGTTGATGACGTGCCCCCGGTCGCGCGCCACCATGCCCGCGAGCGCCTCACGCGTGCAGTACAGGAGACCCTTCACGTTGGTGTCCACCACCACGTCCCAGTCCTCCAGCCGCGCCGCCTGCGCGGGCTCCAGCCCCAGCGCGAGCCCCGCGTTGTTCACCAGCACGTCCACCTGCGCGAAGTCCGCCGGCAGCGAGGCGAACGCCGCCTTCACCGCCGCCTTGTCCGTCACGTCCAGCGTCACCGGCAGCAGCCGTTCGCCCAGCTCCGCCTTGAGCGCGTCCAGCCGGTCGCTCCGCCGCCCGGCGGCGATGACCCGCGCGCCCTCCTTCACGAAGCGGCGCGCGATGGCCTGCCCGATGCCCGCCGTGGCCCCTGTCACCAGCACGATCATGTGAATGCCTCCCACGCGAGAAGGGCCGCTTGCGCCCCGTCAGGGCACGGCCCGGCCGTTACATGGCACGCGGGAGGAACGGGCGCACGCGAATGCGCCCGAAGGGACAACGTCAGTCGCCGCGGTCGCGGGCGGCCTCTTCGGCGCTGCCGCCCATGGCTTCCACGGAGGTGCGTGCCTGCTTGCTGCGGTCGAACGCCACCTCCTTCTTGCCAATCCCCTCCACCGTGAGGTTGGCCAGGCGGCGGCGTGCCCGGGTGATGGCGTCCTGCACCAGCGACGGGTCGGGGTGCGTCTTCAAGCACTCCACCCAGGTCTCGATGGCCTTCTCGTTGTCGCCCGCGTCCGCGCGCAGCTTGCCCATCTCGAAGAGGGCGTGCGGCGCCAGCTCCGAGTCCGGGAAGCGCGTGCGCAGGTCCGCGTACGTCTTCAGCGCTTCCTGGCGCTTGCCGTCCACCATGGCCAGGGCCTGCGCCTGGAGGAAGAGCGCGTCGTCCACGTAGGGGCTGGTGGCGAAGCGGTCCGGCAGCTTCTTCGCCTCCAGCTCGCACTGCGGATAGTCCTGGAGCTCGAAGTACGTCTTGGCCACCTGGTACTGCAGCTCCGCGCCCTGCGGCGGGTTGCGGTGCAGCGCGGCGGTGAGCTGATCAATGGAGCCGCGCAGGTCGCGGTAGTGCACCCGCAGCAGCTCCGCCAGGATGATGCGCGCCTCCAGCGACTCCGGCGCCTCCGGGCACTGCTGGATGAGCTGGCGGTAGACGCTCACCGCCTCCTTCACCTTGCGCTGCTCCAGCCAGTACACGTCCGCCGCGCCCTTGAGCGCCCGGGCGCGCATCACCAGCGCCTCCGGGGTCTCGTCGCGCAGCAGCATCTCGTAGGCCTTGCGGTACTCCACCAGCGCTTCGTCCGGACGCTTCTCGAAGATGGCGTCGCGGGCGCGCTGCATGTGGTCCACCGGCTTGTCGCGGCAACCCGTGACGGCGAGCGCCCCCACCGCCAGGACACATGCCCACCGCGACAGCGCGCGCGTCATCAGCAGGACTCCGGGATGACGCGCACGCAGCGCGTCTCGTCGCAGCGCACGCACTCGCGCTCCGAGGAGACGTCCGTCACGCACACGGAGACGCGCGACGTCCTGGGGCAGTCCTCCGACGTCACACAACGGTAGAGGCCCCCGTCGGTCCGGGAGATGTCCACCGCCGTCGAGCCGCAGTTCTCCAGGTCGTTGCATCCCAGGAGCGCCGCCGCCGCGACTGCCATTGCTGCCACCAAGGCGCGTTGCACGGCTGTGGGTTCTAGCCAACTTCCGACCCCGGGTCACGAACCGTGCGCCCGCCTGCCCGCTCGGAAGCAGGAGTTCCCCGGGAAAGCGAGCACCCATGCATGGCCAGCGTTTCGCCCGCCGTGCTAGCCCTGTCGCGTCACGCCATTCCCCCCTCTCGCACCAGGAGTCCGAAAACCATGAGCCTTCCCTCTCGTCCTCGCGCGGTGGTGACGGGCGCCGGCAGCGGCCTGGGCCGCGCTTTGTGTGAAGCGCTGGCGGCCCGTCAGGCGCGGGTCATGGTGTCGGACATGAACGCGGCCAGCGCGGAGGAGACCGCCCGCCGCGTCACGGAGCTGGGCGGCGAGGCGCGCGTGCACCCGTGTGACGTGACCGACCCGGACGCGGTGGAGGCGCTGGCGCGCGCCACGGACGAAGCGTTCGGCGGCGTGGACCTGGTGGTGAACAACGCGGGCGTCGCCACCGGAGGCGCGGTGGGCACGCTGCCCCTGTCCGAGTGGAAGCGCGTGCTGGACGTGAACCTGTGGGGCGTCATCCACGGCTGCCACGCGTTCGTGCCCCGCCTGAAGAAGCAGGGCTCCGGGCACGTGCTCAACATCGCGTCCGCGGCGGGGCTCGTGTACGCGCCGAACCTGGCGGCCTACAACACGTCCAAGGCGGCCGTCGTCGCGCTGTCGGAGACGCTCTACGCGGAGCTGCAGCCGCTGGGGCTGGGCGTCACGGTGGCGTGCCCCACGTTCTTCCGCACCAACATCGCCGCCGCGGCCGCGCCCTACGCCGACCCGGAGACGCGCCGCATGAGCATCAAGCTGGTAGACCAGTCCAAGATTGGCGCGGAGTGGGTCGCCGAGCGGCTGCTCAAGGCAGTGGACCAGGGCGCGCCGCACGTGCTGCCCATGGCGGATGCGCGCTGGTTCTGGCGGCTGCGGCGGCTGGCGCCCGGGCTGTTCCTCCGGGGCGTCATCGCGGTGGAGAAGCGCCTCCGCGAGCGCACCGCGCGCATCCCCGGCTAGAACCTCAGTTGCTGCGCTGCTGCGTGGGCGCCTTGCCGGACGTGAGCACGGTGGTGTCCACGGACGCCATCGAGTTGCGCTGCTTCACCATCCGCGCCTTCTGGTTCTGCTTGTCCTCGTGCTTGAGGATGGCGGCCATGTGGGCGTCGGCCACCTTGCACTGGATGGCACTCACCTCCTGGTGACGCCGTCCCAGCTCGTTCCACATGGCGAGCCGTCCCTGGCTGCCCATGAGCCGGTCCTCGACCGCGTCCAGGGCCTGGTCCATCTGCTTGCCCTCGGCCTCCAGGGCCGCGAGCCGCGCTTCGGAATCCTCGGGGGACTGCCCGCATCCGGTGGCCACGGCGACCCCTACGGCCACCGCCAGTCCGAGCCACATCCGCCGCATCCCCACATCGCCTCCCAGGTGTCTCGGGCCGTCCACCGGCCTTCAGGCAGCGCAAGGTAGGAACGGGCCCTGGGAGCGACAACCCGAACGCCAGCCGGGGAGGTAGGCGTTTCCAGGAGCGAACGTTTGGGCATCTTTCCTGTCCCACCGGTTTGACGGTGAGGCAGAAGGCCCGTGAATTCCGCGCGTCAGGGCGCGGGGCGCGTCCGGTGCTTCAGGATGAACTCACACACTTCGCGCGCGGCGCCAAAGCCCGCGGCGCGCTGGGCCACGTAGTGCACCTGGGCGCGCACCTCATCCGGCGCTTCCGGCACGGTGGCGGAGAAGCCCACCGCCTTGAGCAGCGGCAGGTCCACGACCTCGTCACCCATGTAGCCGCAGTGCTCGGCGGACACGTTGAGGATGGCGAGCAGCTTCTCGAAGTGCGCCACCTTGTCCTGGCTGCCGAAGTGCACGTGGCGCAAGCCCAGCGACTGCATGCGCATCTGCGCGGAGAGGCTGTCGCCGCCGGAGATGGCGGCCACCTCGATGCCCACCTCCTGCAGGCGCTTGATGCCCATGCCGTCGCGCACGCTGTACATCTGCGTCCACCCGGAGTTGGGCACCCAGAAGATGCGGCCGTCGGTGAGCGTGCCGTCGATGTCGAAGATCATCACCGACAGGCGCGCCACCCGGGCCTTGAGCGACTCCAGGTCGTGGTTCATCCGTGCCTCCGCTACTTGGGCACGGCCTTGAGCGAGGCCTTGCCGTCCTTGATGACGACCTTGAACTCCACGGCCTTCGCGTTGTGCTGCTTGAGCAACTCCGGCACCTGCTTGCGCAGCGTGGCGGCCACGGACTCGTAGGACAGCTTGGACGTGTCCTCCTGGCAGCGGCGCTTCGCGGTGACGTACGCGTCGTACACCGCGCGCAGCTTGTCGTCGGACATGCCGCCACCGGGGCCCGCGGCCGCGGGACGGGGTGCGGCGGCAGCAGGAGCCGCCGCCGGACGCGCGGGCTGCTGCGGAGCGGCCGCCGGAGCCTTCGTGGCCATGCCTGGAGGCACCGCCGGACGTCCCGCCGCCGGAGTCCCGCCCGGAGCCACCGCCGGCGTCACCGAGGGCATCTTCGACGTCCCCACCGCCGGGGTCCCCTTCTGCGGCGTGCCCGCCACGGGCGAGATGGACGGCAGCCCGCTCACGGGCGCGACCGCCGGGGTCCCCTGCTTCGGCGGCACCAGCCCCGCGGGCGTGCCCCGGGGCGCGCCGGCCGGCTGCGCCGCGACAGGGGCCACCGACGGACTGCCGCGGAAGGGCGTACCGCCCGCGGACTGCTGCTCCGCCAGGTACTCCGAGGAGAGCTTCGGCTCGTTGATGGGGCGGCGGCCGGTGAGCTCTTCAATCTCCTCGAAGTCCATGTCGTCGATTTCTTCGGGGATCTCCACCACGCCCTTCTGGCGGTCGCCCGTGGCACCGGCCTGCTTCGTCCCGGCGCGGCGGCGGGCCTTGGCCAGGTCGCGGCGGTAGGTGCCGGCTTCAATCTCCTGGATGGTGCGCACCCACAGCCGCTCGTAGGTGAGGAACTTGTTGTGGAGGCTCTGCACGCGGAACTTCACCGACGTGCTGCGGATGAAGGCCCCCTTGAGCTTCATCATCCGCTTCTTCAGGTCCTCATGCGCGCGGATGGGCGCCTGGCGCTCCATGCCGATGAAGTACTGCTCGTAGCTGTGGCGCAGCTCCGCGATGGCGGCCTCCAGCTCTTCACATTGCTGAAGGGCGGCTTCGCTGGAGGAACTGGCGTCCTGTTGCGCGGGCCGGCTCCCACCTTTGGCGGCGGACCGTGCGTTGTCGGGCGGCGGCATGTTCCCGGAGTGTCCCCAACCCGGGCGCGGCTCGCAACCTCAGGCCGCCGACGGTGTAGGCCCCAGGCCAGCGGCCTCACCCGCCGGTCGGTGGCGCGCCATCAGCAGCGCACCGAAGGTGAACATGCACAGGGAGATGAACTGGCTGGTGGACACGTTGTACCAGGCCTCCAGGGGCACCGCCCCGGCCAGCCCCTGGGCGCCCAGCGACTCCAGCAGACCGTGCAGGGTGCCGCGCTCCACGTCGCCCCGGAACAGCTCCACCGTGGTGCGCAGGACGGCGTAGGCCATCAGCCACAGGGCGAAGATGTGCCCATGGAAGCGGCGGATGCGGCGCGCGTACAGGAGCGCCACGAAGAGCACCAGCTGCCCCACGGACTCGAAGAGCTGCGTGGGGTACACCGGCAGCGTGGTGCCGTGCTGGGCCACCCAGTCGGAGATGCGCACCGCGCCCGGCGCCCACTCGTGGAGCACCTGTCCGGTGGCCTCCACCACGAAGCGGTCATCCCCGGCCTGCGAGCCATACGCCAGGCTGGACGCGCGCCCCAACTGGCCGAACAGGTCCTGGGCCAGCCCGGAGCCCGGGAAGGTGACGCCCGTGTGCGAGTGGCTTCCGGCCATGTCGCCCCAACAGCACCCGGCGGAGAAGCACCCCAGGCGCCCCAGGCACTGCCCCAGCGACACGGTGGGGATGCACACGTCCGCCAGCCGCAGGAAGTCCAGGCCGTGCCTGCGGGCGAAGAGGAACGCCGCCAGCCCCGCGCCAATCAGGCCGCCGTAGAACACCAGCCCGCCGCCCAGGGAGAAGACCTGCGTCCAGTCGCGCGCGTAGTCCTGCCAGTTCACCAGCACGAACAGCACGCGGCTGCCCACCAGCCCGCCCACCAGCACCCAGAACGCCATGTCGAGCACCTGCTCGCGCTTCTGGGGCCCCTCCGTGTCCACCCAGCCCCGGCCGTCCACGAAGCTCACCCGGCGCCACTCGTCCTGCGCCAGCCGGCCCGCCACCGACACCGCGGTGACGAAGCCCGCGGCCAGGAGCACGCCGTAGGTGTGCAGCGGGATGCCCTCGCCCCTACCGCCGGGGAACGCGTCCGCGGGCAGCGCGTACATCAGGCCGAAGTACGCGAGGAAGCCGCCCACCACCGCGAACCCCACCGCGCGCAGGAGCTTGTCCTGGAGCGACGCGGGGCCCTCCTTGCCCGTCTTCGCGTCCACCGGCCCCAGCGTGCCGCGCCAGCCGTTGACGGCGACGGAGGCCACCACTCCCACCGCGGCGGCGTACAGCAACAGCTGCATCCACAGCGTGGTGAAGGACAGGCGGAACAGGACGGGGAGCATGGGGACCTCTTGCCCGGGAGGCCCGGACGAACGGCGGGGACAACCGGGACGGGCGGGAGGGACATTCCCGGCCCGCCGTCACGTCACTGCGCGGCCTTAGCGGGAGTGGAGGCCTCCGGCTTCTCCTTGCGCACGAAGGCATCCACCACGAGCATGCCCACGCCGATGCAGATGGCCATGTCCGCGACGTTGAACGACGGCCAGGCTGCCTTGTCGTACCAATGGGCCTCCAGGAAATCGATGACGAAGGCCCGCGCCACGCGGTCGATGTAGTTGCCCAGCGCGCCGCCCAGCACCAGCGGCAGGCCCCACAGCGCCCACACCTCCGCGGGGTCCTTGCCGGACAGCTTCCGGAAGTAGAAGACGATGAGCAGCACCGCACCCAGGCTCACCAGGTGGAAGAGCGGGCCGCGCACGTTCGGGGCCAGGTTCCTGAACATGCCCCACGCCGCGCCCGGGTTCTCCGCGTAGCGCAGGCGGAAGAAGTTCTCCGCCACCTCCACGTGCGTTTTCGGCTGGAAGTGCAGGCCTCGGAAGCCCGGCTCTTCCGCGGGCGAGTAGAACTCGCCCAGCCGTTCCGACAGCGTGGTGGCCCCGTCGAAGCGGGTCGTGAGATCGCGCACGACCAGGTACTTCGTCCACTGGTCCAGCACGATGACGCCCAGCGTGAGGGCGAGGAGGATGACGTATTTGCGCGGCACGGAGAGGGCTTATACCAGCCCACCCCCGCGCGTCACGGCTGGGGGCTGCTGCCCTGGGGCAACGGCTGCGCGGCGGCTGCCTCCGGCCGGCGCACCGAGTCCAGCAGCATCAGCGCCACGCCCACGCAGATGGCCGCGTCCGCCACGTTGAACGTGGGCCAGCGCATGCCCGGCTGGTTGCGCCAGTGCCAGTCGATGAAGTCGATGACGTAGCCCCGGATGAGGCGGTCCACGAAGTTGCCCAGCGCGCCGCCGGTGATGAGCGCCAGCGCCACGCGCACCAGCTTCTGCGACGGCTCCGTCTTCCGGTACAGCGTCAGGATGAACCCCAGCGCCACCAGGCTCACCACGTGGAAGAACGCCTTGCGCGCCGTCTCCGGCAGGCTGGAGAACATGCCCCACGCCGCGCCCGGGTTCTCCACGTAGCGGAAGTGCCAGTAGTCCTCGATGAAGCGGTACGGCCGGGTGTTCTTGCGGAACACGCCCTCCACCGGAGGGTCGTTGTCCAGGTTCTGCTCGCTCAGGAAGCCGGACACGCGCGCCATGCCGCTGCGGCCATCCAGCGCTTCCGTCAGCCGGGACACGGCCAGGTACTTGGTCACCTGATCCGCCGCCAGCACGGCGAGGACCACCACGAGGAGAAGACGGAAGGAGGCTTTCATGGGGTACCCGAACCTCTATCGCGCCCCCGGGAGCCCTGACAACCCGGACCCGGGCCGCAGGCCGCCGGCCCGCCTGCCCTCTCCCTCCCGGAGTCCGCCCGTTTCGGGCATGGTGCGCCCATGGCGCCTGTTGAGCCCGACGTGAAACCCTCCACTCCCGACATTGCCCCACCCGGAACCACCACGCCCCCGGCGAAGCCGACGTTGATGGCGCGCTTCAAGGCGTTGCTCCTGGAGTACGGCCCGGTGGCCTTTGGCCTGTACTGGCTGAGCTTCGGCCTGTCGATGGTGGGCTTCTGGGCGGCCATCCGCGCCGGCTTCCAGCCTGAGGGCGCGGGGGCGCAGGCGGGGGCGTGGGGCGCGGCCTACGTGGCCACGCAGGTCATCAAGCCGCTGCGCCTGGGCGCGGTGTTCCTGCTGACGCCGCTGGTGGCGCGCATCCCGCCGGTGGCGCGCTTCCTGGAGCGCAACCGGCACAAGTGGAGCGACCTGCTCTGAAACGGCGCGGGCCGGGCACCGGGGAGCTCCCGATGACCGGCCCATGTTGCCTGCGGGGTGCCCGTTAGAAGTTGGGCGTGCGGAACGTCTTGATGACGCCCATGTGCTGCATGCTGGAAGCGCCGCTGTCCGTGTTCAGCGCCGGGTAGATCTCCGAGATGGGCGTGTACACGCGGCTGTCGAGCACCAGTCCGTTGTTGAAGGTGCTGGCCCCGATGACGGTGGGCACCTGGTACTGGCGCAGGTCGGAGTCCACGATGACGTGGTCGTAGGGCTTGCTGCGGGTGGCGTTGGTGCCTTCCTTGCCGTTCTTGTCCACGGGGTGCGGGCCCGCGATGTCGACCACCTGCTTGAAGGTGGTGAGGCACGCCTCGGAGCGGGAGTCGGTGTTGAAGTCACCGCCGATGGCCAGGTAGTCGCCCTCGGGGATGTTCGCCCGGATGTAGCCCACGAGCTGGGTGGCTTCCGCGTTGCGGTTGCTGGAGCTGGTGGTGAGCAGGTGGACGCTGATGGCCCACAGGTCGCGAGGCCCGGGGATGTCGATGCGGGCCCAGGCGAAGTCGCGGTTGGAGACCTTGGCATCCTTCCACTCGCCCGACTCGATGATGGGGTAGCGGCTGATGATGCCGTTGGGGATCTGCGCGCCGGTCTCGCGGTAGTAGTAGAAGCCCGCGCCGATCATATCGACCATGGAGCGCATGTCCGAGGCGGAGTCCGACTTGTAGTTGAACTCCTGGATCATCACGACGTCGGGCTTCACGCCCTGCATCAGCCGGATGCCGTGGCCCGGGTCGTAGTCCTGGCCGTTGCCGCTGGAGAGATTGGCGGCCATCAGGCGGATCTGCGTGTAGCCACCGTCGGTATCCGTCTCGCCAATCGGGCCCGCGTCCGCGGAGCCACCGTCGGTCGTGGTGCCCGCGTCCTCGGTGGTGCCCGCGTCGACAGTGGTGCCCGCGTCGACAGTGGTGCCTGCATCGACCGTGGTGCCCGCATCCTCGGTGGTGCCCGCATCGACCGTGGTGCCCGCATCGACCGTGGTGCCCGCGTCCTCGGTGGTGCCCGCATCCACGGACGTGCCCGCGTCCACCTCGACCTCGGTGCCGGCATCATTGGTGCCTGAATCCACATCGGATCCGGCGTCCTCGGTGGTGCCCGCATCTTCCGTGGACTGACCCGCGTCGGATCCGGCATCGACGGTGGTGCCCGCGTCGGTGCGGGTCCCGGCATCGACGGAGGTCCCCGAGTCCGGAGGCGCGGTGGGCTCTTCACCCTCGCCGCAAGCGAGGGCCAAGAAGCCCATCGCCAGGAGGGGGCGGAGATACGGGGGGAGCTTCATTGCCATGCAGGGCCTGGATCCTTGCTTCCGAGGGTGTCGAGGGGGTGACCCATCGGCTTCGGCGCGCCGACTGGCGCGTGAGTATAGAAGTTTGCAAGAAGGCTGTCCTCTGACCGCCCGTGAGGATTGCGTCACTGCCTTTCAAGAATCCGAGATTTTCGTCGCTCCGCAGCTGGGGAAGGCGGGGATTCAAAGAAAGGCATCACGGGCATTGGCTACGACGCAGCAGGACGTGAGGAGTCCAGGATGTCATCAAGGCAGCTCACGGTGCGGATCCACGGCGCACTGAACGACTTCGTCGCACCGGAGCGCCGGGGGCAGGCGTTCACGCACGTGCTGCAAGGCAGGCCGTCCGTGAAGGACCTCATCGAGTCGCTGGGTCCACCGCACCCGGAGGTGGACGTGGTGTTGGTGGATGGAGCGCCGGTGGACTTCGCGCACCGCGCGGAGGAGGGCACGAGCCTCGACGTGTATCCGGCGTCGGATCCATCGGTGCCGCAAGTGGCGAGGGAAGCGCGAGTGGGGCCGCCCCTGCCAGAGATGCCGCGCTTCATCCTGGACGTGGGGTTGGGGAGGCTGTCGGGCTTCCTGCGGATGCTGGGCTTCGACACGCTCTGGCGCAACGACTACGCGGACGACCAACTGGCGCGCCTGTCCCACGACGAATCGCGAGTACTCCTCACGAGGGACCTGGGCGTGCTGAAGCGCTCGGAGGTGGTGCACGGCTACTTCCCGCGAGCGACCGACCCCGCGCACCAGTTGGTGGAGGTGGTGCGGAGGTACGGCCTGACTTCGCGCATGCGGCCCTTCTCCCGCTGCATCGCGTGCAACGCGCCGCTGTCCACCGCGACCCCGGAAGAAGTGCAGGGCCGCGTCCCGGAAGGCGTGGCCCAACGCCACAGCCATTTCCAGCAGTGCCCCGGCTGCCAGCGCGTCTTCTGGCCCGGCACGCACCACGAACGCATGCAGAACCTGGTGGAGACGCTGCGCAAGCTGGAACAGTCCAGCTGAAAAGCAGACGTCTGGAAATAATTTAAAGGCAAAGCTCAGGGATTGGGCAGGGACGCGTCTGAAGGCCTGCAACTTCAGACACCCTTCACCCAGACAGACACTCCCAGCATGACAGCCCAGCTTCGCCGAATCCTCATCATTGGCCTTGCATTCCTCGCGGGATGCACCGCGCAGGATCCGCCGCCTGAAGAGGCAGCCCCTCCTCCGCAATCAACTCTCCAACGCCTGGACACGCCCGCGGCCCGGGTCCTGGCCGTTCCCAAATGGGTAGGCGTACTGAAGGCCCGAAGCAGGACGAGCGGCCAGTGGACGACGCCCTATACCTCGCACCAGTGGAAGGGGGACCTGACGTACTTCGCCCCCATCGAGATCTCCATGTTGGAGGCGTCGAACTTCGGGTTCGGTACCGCCAAGCGAGGCTTTGTCAACTTCAGCCGGATCGAGCAGGACATCTTCCAGGGGCAGACATACGCAACGTATGCGGCCCGGTGCTCGGACAGCACGGCCACCCGCACGGTGACGATGGAGTTCCCCTCGGACAGTACTTACAAGATCCAATTGCCCCCGTTCAGCAGCATTCAGTGCAAGGGAACAGGGACCCAAGACGGGACCACGGCCGACATCATGTTCTCGTGGTACGCGTTGAACCACTTCCAGTTCGGAAGTCACTTCGTCTTCGATCTCCCCGCCGTGGATGCCCCGCTGCGCATCCATGGGACGAAGCACCTCATCACCAGCGACTCCACCGTCCTGGCGACCATCCCGGACCCCATCCCCTACGGCACGACCCCCGTGGAATGGGACATCGAGTGGGACCTCCGGCCCGAGGGTGATGACCTGGACCTCGTCTTGAGCGCGGAGAACTACAATGACTGGCTGCCGCTTGCGAACATCGAGCCCGTCGTCGGGACGTCCCTATCGTCAGGCGCACAGAGACCTGGCTCCACCATCCGAGTGAAGGCCGAGGGCATCCCCAAGCCTGGCTCCACATCGACGCCCAAGTTGAAGCAAGTCACTTTCTATCTCATGTCTTCCAACGAGCCGGGCATTGCCATGAACGCGATGGATGGAAGCCCGACCCCGGATGGTAACGACTTGCAGTTCGAGAAGGAGAAGAACGAACTTCTTGGCCTGGAGTTCATCGATATCGAAACGGTGAAGAGTCCTGAGGGGGATTACACGGAGGTAAAGGCCATCGTCTCCTCCTTTGATTACGGGGGATACGGCGAGGTTGTCGCATGGGGGGTCACCGAAGATGGCCGGGGCATCGTATCGGTGAGCGAGGGCCAGAGAGACCCGTCCGAGCCTCCCGATGAGCCTACGGATGAGCCGCTCCGCTTGCCGAGGAGATCGCTGAACTCCCACATCGCAACCCTGTGGAAGGCGCTAAAAGACAGCCTTGAGAAATCAGACCTGGACGACAGCGAAACGCTGGGAGGTGGACGTGGGGACGTCAGCAAGCCAGGCGATGGACTGAGCCACTATGAGGAATACAGAGGATTCATCATCAACAATGATCACACCCGAACCAACCCAAAGGGCGTTGATTACTTCCTCAGCAACAAGATGGGGTCCAAGGCCACCCCAGGCATCAACTTCTTCGAGGAACTGACCAACATCAAGGTGCACCGCGTGGGCGACCAGGAATTCGAGTCACCCAGCCGCGTGATCAACGCCTTTTACAAAGATGCGACCCACGTGACGGATCAGCACGTGGTCCTCATGTACGAAGTGACGGGTGAAAAGGGGACCTCCAATACCCTCCCAGGACCTGGTAACCCCAAGAGCGTCTCACGGATTGAAATTGCAAGGGGGACACCCGCGGACGCTGAAGGATCCCCTCATCTAGCGAGTTGATCAGCATACGCTCGCTCGGCGGCTGCGTGCGAAGGCGCTGGTATCCGCGCAAAGAGGCAGCCACCATGAAACGCAAGGTGGCCATCGACGCAGAGCAG
>NZ_RAWP01000132.1:0-24087 GCF_003668935.1 Corallococcus sp. AB032C
GGGCGGGAGGGAGCCGGAGTTTCCTCCAGGGGCGCGGAGAGGCCGCCCAGCTCCTCGGCGAGCGCCTTGAGCGCTTCCTGGGTGACGACGATGCGGTCGCGGGGCAGGCGGGCGAGCACGCGCTGAACGGCGGACTCGACGGTGCCCTCGGACGGGATGTCCAGCGCGCGGCCGGAGTCGGTGAGCGCGAAGAGCGCCTTGCGACCGTCGAGCGGATCCGACTTGCGCTCCAGCAGCCCGCGCTTCTCCAGGCGCTTGAGCACGCCGGTGAGCGTGCTGGGGTGCACGTGGAGGATGTTGGCGAGCGCGCCGGCGGTGATGCCCGGGAAGCGGCCCACCAGCCGGATGACCAGCCGCTGCGGGCCGGTGAGTCCCAGCGTGGACTCCATCCGCTTGGACGTGGACTGCAGGCCATGATCCACGGCCCACAGGAGGCGCATGAACTCCAGCACCTCGCCCAACGGCTGCGGCTGTTGCGGACCCCGGGACCTGCTGCCGTCCGGGCCTTGTATCGACTCCGGGGCTTGTATGTCCTTCATGGGCGCATCCTCCCTCACCTCATGCCTCCCTGTCTTTTCGTTGTGTTCCAAAGGTGGGCGTGTCCTAGCGCGTCGGCTTGGGCGTTCCAGCAAAATCCGGAATGGGTGCTCGCGTCAGGATGGGGCCGCCCGTCTGGAGGCCTTGGGAGTCGGCGGAAAGCCGCCATCCCCGGGCATGCCGGAGCCCGGGAATGGCGGCCCTCCTGAGCCTGACTCAACCGATGGTTGTATTTGTCATGGGTTCGTAGCGCTTGCCTCCCTTCCCGGCGGCAGGGGGGCGGGGACCTGCTCCTTCTTGAGCGTCGTGGGGCCGGTGAGGGCCAGGTGGGCCCTCAGCTTGAGGAACTTCTTCTTGCCGAAGCCCTTGACCCGGACCAGCTCCTCGACGCGACCGAAGGGCCGCTTCTTGCGGTGCTCGAGGATGCGCTGCGCCGCCTTCTCACCCACGCCCGGCAGCAGGTCCAGCTCCGCCGCCGTGGCTTCGTTCAGGTTGACCACCCCCACGTATTGCATGCGCGGGCTGGCGGCATCCGCACGCCCCGGCCCCATCAGCACGCAGCCCAACACCCACGCCCAGACCCACTTCACGAGTGACCCTCCGCGCCCGCCTCCAGCGAAGGCTCGCCGCCGAAGCGGCTGCCGGCCGCCGTGTCGCGCTTCTCCGCCGCCTCGCGCACGTGCAGCTTCCCGTCCAGGGGCAGCACATCCAGCAGCACGTTGAGCGAACCGTCCTTGTTGACGAACGCGCTGCCCGCGCGCACCCAGATGCTCCCGCCCTTGCCCTCGCGGATGGAGAACACCGCCAACCGCTTCCCCGCCATCAGCATCGACACGCTTCCCCCTTCAGAATCCCGCGCCACCACGGCCCGGGCACCTCGCTGGCTCGACCGCCTGAGGTCGCGTCCGAGCTTGAGCAGCCCGCGTGCCAGCGGCGTGCTCCTCTGAAGTGGAGTCAGCGCACCGTGCGGCGGTGCGCGCGGCGTCCACGCGCGGGGATGGGCGCGGATGCTCCAGTGCGTGTCTCGCGCGGTGAGAGTCGGGACGCGGCCTCCGCACAGCGGTTACCGAGGAGCAGGGATGGCGGCCGGATTGTCTCCGCGGTGCGGAGACAATTGGAGGAGACGAAGGGCGCGGAAGGCGGATGGCCTCCCACGCCCGTCTCCCATGGACGTCGTCTCAGCGCTCGCTGTCGAGCAGCTTCATCTGCTGCTCAGGGTAGCGCGTACCAGCGATCGTCTCTTTCGGAAGGATCGCCTCTACGGCGGCCACGTCGTCGGGCGACAGGGGCTTCTCCAGCGCGCCGAGCACGTCGATGAGCTGCTTGCGCGTGCGTGCGCCGACCACGGGCACGAACGCCGGTTGCTTCGCCAGCACCCACGCCACGGAGAGCTGCGCGGGCGTCATTCCGCGCTCCGCGGCGTACGCATGGAAGCGCGCGACGGTTGCTGCGTTGCGTTGGCCCACTTCACCAGCAAAGCGAGGATAGTGCATGCGGGCACCTTCCACCTTCGCGCCCGTCAACAGTCCGCGGGAGAGCACGCCGTACAGCGTCGCGCTCATGCCCAGCTCGGTGAGCGTGGGGAAGAGGGTCTTCTCAGGCTCGCGCGTGATGAGCGAGTACTCAATCTGCAGGTCGCTCAAGGGGTGCACCTTCGCCGCGCGGCGGATCGTCTCGGCGCTCACTTCGGAGAGCCCGATGCTTCGCACGTAGCCGCCCTTCACCAGGTCGGCGATCGCGCCCACCGTGTCTTCAATCGGCACGGCCGGGTCCAGCCGGGCGGGGCGATAGACGTCGATGTGATCGACGCCGAGCCGCTGCAGGCTGTACGTGACGAAGTTCTTCACCGCCGTGGGGCGAGCATCGAAGCCCACTGGGACCCCGTCCGGCCCCCGCATGGCCCCGAACTTCACCGAGAGCCGCACCTTGTCGCGCTGGCCCTCGATGGCGCGGCGGATGAGCAACTCGTTGTGCCCGCTGGCGTAGAAGTCGGCGGTGTCCAGCAGCGTCACCCCTCGGTCGATCGCCTCGCGGATCGTCGCGATGCTCTCGGTCTCGTCGGACGGTCCGTACGCCCCGGACATGCCCATGCAGCCGAGCGCGATGGGGAATACCCGCGGGCCTGTCATGCCGAGTTGCGTCGTGCGGTGAGTCGGGGTCATGGCTTCCTCTCCTCTTGCGGTTGGGCTATACGGAACGTTGTTCCGGTGCGGACTTTCGTATGCGGAACCATGTTCCGTTTGTCAAGGCGATGAAGAAGACACCCAGAGCGGATGCCCAGCGGAACCTCGACTCGCTGCTGGAGGCGTCGAAGGCCGTGTTCGCCGAGTCCGGAGTCGACGCGCCCGTCCGCGAGATCGCGAGCCGTGCTGGCGTCGGCATCGCGACGGTGTATCGGCACTTTCCACAGCGGGCCGATTTGATCGCCGCCGTGTACCGGCGCGAAATCGACGCATGCGCGGCCGAAGCCCCGGCGCTGGCGCGCGAGCATGAGGCGTTCGAAGCGCTGACGCGGTGGCTTCACCGGTTCACGAGCCTGATCGCCACCAAGCGAGGGCTTGCCGCGTCGCTCAATGCCCAGGATCCGGCGTATCAGGCGCTGCCCGCGTACTTCCGGGAGCACCTCGAACCGGTGCTCCAGTCGCTGCTCGGCGCGGCGGCGGCGGCAGGGCAGGTGCGCAAGGACGTCAACGCGTATGAACTCCTGCGTGGCGTGGCGAATCTCTGCGTTCCTGTCGCGGAGGTCGGCCCCGGCTTCACTCGCAGGATGGTCGACCTGCTCATCGACGGACTGCGCTACGGCGCGTCGGCGCCCGTGCCTTGACGGGCTGGGGGTGACCTCCTAGAAGGGCCGGGCCCTTGGGTGCCCATGCCGGGCCTTCAAGAGGGAAGCCGGTGCGAGTCCGGCGCGGTCCCGCCACTGTGAACGGGTTGCCCTGAGGTCCAGGGCCGGAAGCCTCGGCTGTCACCACTTTCGCGTCAGCGGATGCGAAGGGAAGGTGGAGGGTTCCTTCCAGAAGGGCGCAGCGTGCGCCCAGGTCTGGAGCCTGTCAGCCAGGAGACCTGCCCAGGGGTGCGGCAGCGGTGCTGCCGTGAGGCCTTCTCTCTTCGACGGAGGGAGCGGAAGGCGGAGCATGTGGCGCTCGCTTCTCGCCCGGACCGTCGTCGGTCTGGTGCTCAGCTTCCAGGGACAGGCCCGGGCCGGGCAGGAAACGCCTGCGCCCGAGGGCAACGAAACGCCCCTTCCTGAGTTCGTCCTCCCCACCGTGGAGGTCATCGGCAAGGAAGTCCCCGAAGCTCCCGTCGACTCCGCTCGACGCCGCGACCCCACCGGCGCCATCACCGTCATCGACGCTCGCGAGCGCGTGGGCGAAGCGCGCGACACCGCGGAGCTGCTCGGTGGATCCGCGAGCCTTGTCGTGCAGGACTCCGGCGGATACGGGCAGAGCAAGAGCCTGGTGGTTCGCGGCGCGTCGTCCAATGGCGTGCTCGTGTTCCTGGACGGCATCCCGCTCAACGGCGCGGGCGGCGTCGCGGACCTGTCGCTCATCCCCGTCGCGCTGCTGGAGCGGATGGAGATCCTCCGCGGCGCGGCAGGTGCCCGCTACGGCGCGGGCGGACTGGGCGGCGCGGTCAACCTCGTCACCCGAGCGCCTTCGTCACGGCTGCTCTCCAGCGGAGAGGTCACCTACGGCAGCTTCGACACCGTGATGGCCCATGTCGCCGCGTCGGGCGCGCTGCTCGAGGGTCAGGCGCTGGTGTTGCTGCACGGTGGCCGCTCCCAGGGCGACTTCAGCTACCGCGTCGACGAACTGCCCGCGCTGGACGACAACCCGCTCACGCAGGAGGTGCGCACGCGCAATGACGCTCGCGGTGGCGGCGCGCTCCTGAAGTATCGGCACGGTCTGGACGGTGGCGGGCGCGTGGATGTGCTCGCGGAGCTATCGCTCGAGGACCGCGCGCTCGCGGGCACCGTGCAGAACCCCACCGTGTCCCGCCGCCAGGACCAGACGCGACTGTCGCTGGGGGCTCGCTGGGCACGGCCCTTTGGTGACACGGGCGAGGGCAGTGCTCGTGGCTTCTTCCGTCGCGACTGGCTGGATGTCGCTGGTGGCTCCACTGGAGTGGACTCCGGCGCGCAGCGCTACACGGTGGGCGGCGTGGAGGTGGAGGGGCGCGCGGTGCTGGGGCGCAATGCGCTCGCCGTCACGCTGGCCGGATCATCGGAGTCCGTCACACAGGCCGTGGGCGGGCAGGCCGCGTCGTGGTGGCGCGCGAGCGTCATGGCCATGGACGAACTGTCCCTGTTCTCCGAGCGCTTGAAGCTGGTGCCTTCGCTGCGCGTGGAGCGCGTGGGGCACTACTCGCTCCTGTCGCCCAAGCTGGGCGCGAGCGTGGACCTGGGCCACGGCTTCGGCGTGCGCGCCAACGCGGGCCAGTCCCACCGCGCGCCATCGTTCCTGGAGCTCTACATCCGTCAGGGACTGCTGTTGCCCAACCCGGAGCTCAAGCCCGAGCGCGCCCTGTCCGTGGACGCCGCGGCCCTGTGGCGCGACGACATCTGGAGCGTCACCGCGGGCGGCTTCGCGGCGGTGTACGAGAACCTCATCGCCTACGAGCTGTACCCCCCGAATCTCGCCAAGCCCTACAACTTCGCAGCCGCTCGCGTGTGGGGCGCGGAGGCGGAGCTGGAGGCGCGGCCTCGCGCGTGGCTCATCGTTACCAGCAGCTATGCGTGGACTCGCACGCAGAACCGTTACGGTGACCCTCGTTACTTCGGCAAGGAGCTGCCGTATCGCCCTCGCCACAAGTGGGTGGGCCGGCTGCGCGTGGGACCGGACTGGCTCAATGGCCGCACGGAGGTCCTCGTCCAGTCCTCGCAGTTGATCAACCGCGTGGGCGAAGCTCGGCTGTCCCTTCCTTCGCGCACCTGGGTGAGCGTGGGGGCCTCCAGCACCTTCCTGCACCGGCCGGACCTCACCGTGTCGTTCGACGTGAAGAACCTGCTCGATGCGCGGACCGCCGACTACACCGGCATGCCGCTGCCCGGCCGCGCCGCCTACGTGACGCTCTCCGTGGCGCTCGACCCTTCCCCCTCCGAGGACTCCCATGTCGCGTCCCCTCCCTGATGCTCGGCTCGCGCTGCTGCTGGCTGCCCTGGCGGCGGCGCTCCTCACCGGCTGCCCGGAGGAGAAGGTCCTGTGCACGTCCGGCCTCAGCGTCTGCGGCGCCGAATGCGTGGACCTTCAGGGCGACCCGTCGAACTGCGGCGCGTGTGGTGCCTCATGCGGAGCAGGGGAGACGTGTCAGGCGGGCGTGTGCGGATGCCAGCCGGGCACGGAGACGTGCGGTGACGCGTGTGTCGCGATTGCGAGCGACCCGCTGAACTGTGGCGCTTGTGGCGCTGCGTGTCCGTCCGGCCAGGTCTGCGAATCCGGCACCTGCCGCGAGGGATGCTCCGCCGGTGCCGAGCGGTGCGGGGACAGCTGCGTCGTGCTCGCGAATGATCCGCTCAACTGTGGCGCTTGCGGCGCGGCGTGCCCGGACGTGCAGTCCTGCCACTCGGGCCGGTGCATGTATGACGTGGTGACGGCCTGCTACACCAACGGGCAGCTCGTGGGCATCCAGGCGGGGACGGACCGGATGGGGCCCCGGCGGCAGTTTGGCTCGGGTGTGCAGTCGCTGGCGGCCTGGGATGGCGTGGTGCTGGCGGCGGACGCGGCGCGCTCGGTGCTGTCGCAGGCGCCGGCGGGTGCGCTGGGAACGGTGGCGGAGGAGGACTCGCTGGGCGCGGTGGCGGCTTCGCCCAATGACATCTTCGTGGACCCTCCGTATGTGTATGTCCTCGACTCGGTGAACAACACGCTCCAGGTGCTCAAGCGGGAAGGGGCGGCGCAGGGCGGGGGGCTGGGATTGCGCACGGTGGGGCAGGTGAACCTGGGCGCGAACACCAGCCCGCAGGTCATCGCGAAGCGCGGCGACACCTTCTACATCCCGCTGTTCGGCACGGCCGGCTCCGACTTCAAGCAGGGCAACGCCGTGGCTCGCGTCAACGTGAGCGACCCGGAGAAGCCCCGGCTCGTGGACACCGTTCCGCTCACCGGCCTGGACCTGAAGTCATTCGACGGCGGGACGACGATGGCGCTTCCGTACGCGGCGGTGTCCGTGGACGCGGGCGTCTACGTGGCGCTCACCAACCTGAACCCCGCGAATGACTATCTGCCCAACGGGCCCGGGATGCTCGCGCGCATCGATCCCGCGGATGGTGGAGTGCACGCCATCGACCTGGGCGCGAAGGACTGTCTCAACGCGGGCGACGTGCAGGCGGTAGGCGACCAGCTGGTGGTGAGTTGCCTGGGCGAGGCGGTGTTCGACACCGCGAGTGGCTACCGCGCCAAGGCGGTGCGGGCCACGGGGCTGGTGCTGGTGAAGGATGACAAGCCCGTGGCGTCGTATGCGCTGTCGCCGGGCTGCACCGGGGGGCCGGAGAACGGCTGCGACCTCGCGGTAGGAGGACGGCTCGCGGTGGTGGGCAACGCGGTGTACGTCACGGACGTGAACGCGGGCCGCGTGTTCGTGGTGGAGGTGCGCGATGGCCAGTTCGTCGAGCGGCGCGGCAACTCCACACCGCAAGCGGCGGGCCCGGCGCTGGATGCGTGTCCCGTGGACCCTCGGCGCGTCGTATCCAATGCCATCGACATCGTCGCGGTGCCGTGAGGCGTTGGCCCCGCCTGTATTGACAAGCCCTGCCGTCCGCCATACTCCAGCGCGCGTCGTTGGTACGCCTCATCCGCACGGTGTGGCGTTTAAAGGGAACCCGGTGTGAGTCCGGGACTGCCCCGCAGCGGTGATCAGGAACGAACGCCGTCCTCGCAAGCACTGGCCCTTGAATGGGCTGGGAAGCGACGGCCAGTAGGTGGGCGACCCGATGAGGGCCTCTCGCGCCTGTGAGTCCGAAGACCTGCCACGACCCATGCCCCCGGGCATGGCCAGACCGGAGCCTCCGAGGGGAGGTGACGGAGGTCTTCCGCTCGCGCGGCGTGTCGTGTCCTGACGTGTCCCTCGTTCGCGGTCCGCTCTCCGTCCACGCCCCTTGGATTCACCTCGCCCGTGGGGGCGATGCAAGGGAGCAGTCGCGGATGAAGACAGAGCGGATGATGACGGGACGGGGAGTCCAGGGCTTCGCGTGGGTGCTGACGACCCTCGCGATGGCGCTGACCAGCACGGGTTGCGGTGATGAGTGCGTCGATGACTTCGACTGCCGCGACCAGGGCGCCGCTCCCGCGGGACAGCGCTACACCTGCGTCGAGAACAAGTGCGAGCTGACGTCGATCCCCGTGCCGGACGCCGGCACGGAGACTGATGCCGGTACGACGACTGATGCCGGTACGACGACGGATGCAGGCACGGGCGCCGACGCCGGTACGACGACGGATGCGGGCACGGAGACCGACGCCGGTACGACGACGGATGCGGGCACGGAGACCGACGCTGGTACGACCACCGACGCGGGCACGGAGACCGACGCTGGTACGACCACCGACGCGGGCACGGAGACCGACGCCGGTACGGATCCGTGCGAGACGACCACCTACGACCCGAAGCTGGGCACGCTCCAACTCCAGTCGGGCTTCGTGGCCGGTGAGTCCGCGTCGCTTCCCGCGGCCGCGGGCCCGGTGGGCGTGACGCCCGGCCCCACGTATTCGCTCTACACAGTGGTGTCAGGCAGTTCCACGGGGCCGCACGCGCTGTACTCGCTGGGCACATGGCCGCAGGTGTCGCTGGGAACGGCGCAGTTGTTCGACGTGGCCGCTCCCGCCGACCGGGCCGCTGGCACCAAGCTCTTCCTCAGTCCCTTCGTGGAGACGGATGGCCAGCGCGTCCTCACCGGTTACACGAAGTCCGGCGCCGGCTTCCCGGGCTCCGTGGGCGTGTATGACGTCTCCGCGCCCGCCAACTCCACCTATGTCTCCGCGCCGAGCAACTTCTCCGCGGGCGTCGTGCCGGGCGCGTTCCTCATCAACGGCGGTGGGCTCGACACGGTGTCGGCGGGGCTGGCCGTCTACGCGCTGAAGACGGACAGCTCGCCGTTCACCGCGCTGAAGGTGGGCACGCTCCCGCCGGAGACGGGCGGCAGCGGCTTCACCGCCGTGGCCACCAACGGCGTCGCGATGCTCGGCTACTTCTCCGACGACACCTTCCTCAACGAAGGCCGCGCGGTGGCCCCGGCGGCCATCACCGAGGCGCTCAGGTCCGGCACGCCGTTCGTCGTGGCGGATGCGCCCGCGCTCGACGTGGGCTCCAACTTCGTGGCCGCCTCCGGTCACGGCGAAGGCGTGTCGGTGCTCCGCGGCGACTACGTCCCGCCCGACTACAACTTCGCTGGCACGGACGTCTCGCGCTTCGCCTTCACCGTGACGGATGAAGGTGCGACCGTGACCGTCGGTGCCCGTCAGCCGGTCCTCGTCTATGCGGACCAGTGCACGCGCGTGACCGGGATGACCGCCATCGGCGTGGACCTGCTCGTCGGCGTGGATGACAAGAACGGCCCGCGCCTGGTGCGCATCCAGCAGGCCCCTCAGTTCCGGTGAGCACGCCCATGAAGAAGACCCTTCTTCCGAAGTCGTGCGCGCTGGGCTTCACCGCGCTCCTCACCGTGGCGTGCGGCGGCGAGGACTGGCAGGACTCCCTCCAGGCCCAGCCGCTGGTGGGGGACCCGTTCGCGGACCGCATCGTGTCCTTCTCTCCGGGCACGGGCGCCGGGTTCGGTCAGAGCGAGCTGCCGGGCATCGTGCTGGGCGCTCCGCGAGGGGACGGCGCGGGCTCGGGTTCGTTGGACGTGCTGTCGCTCGGGCGCAACGGCGTCATCGTCCTGGAGTTCACGGACATCGCCGTCACGGACGGGCCGGGTGTGGACCTGCTCGTCTTCGAGAACGCGTTCCTCAAGCCCAGCGGCAAGCCGTTCGCGGAGACGGGCGTGGTGGCCGTCAGCGACGACGGTGTCACCTGGCACGAGTTCCCCTGCGCGTCCTCCGACGTGGCGAACAACTACCCGGGCTGCGCGGGCGTCACGCCCGTGTACTCGCACCCCGCCAATGGCATCCCGGCCACCGACCCGTCCGTGGCGGGCGGGGACGGCTTCGACCTGGCGAGCGTGGGCCTCACCCGTGCCCGCTTCGTGCGCATCCGCGACTCGGGCGCCAACGGCTACGCGGGCATCAGCGGTGGCTTCGACCTGGATGCCGTCGCCGTGGTGAACGGCGTGCAGCTGCCGTAGTCGCGCACGAGCGCCGGGGCCGTTCTCCAGCGGACGGTCCCGGTGGCCTCGCGCGCCCATACGGCGAGTCCGGACCGCACGAGGCTTCCGGGGTGGGGGTGGCGGCATTAGATGCCCGCTGTCCCTCCCCCGGATGTGCCTCCATGAACCGTCGTTCCGCCTCACTCCTCGTGCTGCTGGGCGTCCTGCTCGGCGTGGCCGCTCCGTTCCTCCTTCCCTCGGTGGTCTGGGCGCAGACGTCCCGCGCCGCGCCGAAGAAGGACGTGCCTCCGCCGCCGCCCGCGCCGGCGTACGAGTACACCTTCGTCAAGCGCGAGAGTCCGGATGAGGACCTCGTGGAGCTCCAGCGGCTGGGCGGCGAGGGCTGGCGCGTGGTGTCCACTGTCGTCGTGGACGGCAGCACGCGACGCTACGTGTTGATGCGTGACCGACGCGCCGAGCCCGCGTCGCATTGACTTTGCCCCTGTGGCGCCATAGTCCCGCCCCATCATCGATGCCTTCACGCCATGGGGCGTGAGGGCTTCCAGGGAACCCGGTGTGAGTCCGGGACTGCCCCGCAGCGGTAAGCAGGAACAGCGTTCGCACGAACACCGTTTCAGCGAGTCCGAAGACCTGGCGATGACCCGGCGCCCTCTCCACGGAGGGCCCGGCGACAGACCGGAACCTCCGCGGGGAGCTGACGGCGAAGGCAGGACTCCAGGACGCGATGCGCGCCTGACGGTCCGGTGCCTTTCGTCCGCGCAGCCTCTCGCCAGGGGAATGCCTTCTTCCGCCTTCGTGCGGGAAGGCCAGGAGCGAGGACGCGATGCGGACCGACATGAAGCGGATGAGCACGAAGGGCCAGCGCGCGGCGCTGATGGGCGCCCTGCTGGCGGTGGTGCTGGGGGGCACGGGCTGCGGCGATGATGAGTGCGTGGACGCCTTCGACTGCCGTGACAAGGGCGCGGCCCCGGCGGGCCAGGCCTGGGCCTGTGTCTCGGAGACGTGCACCCAGGTCGCCGTCGACATCGAAGAGGACGACGCGGGCACCGGCACGGACGCGGGCACGCAGACCGACGCGGGCACCGGCACGGACGCGGGCACCGGCACGGACGCGGGCACGGATGGCGGCACGGTCGCTTGCGCCCCGCTGCCTCGCGAGCAGGTGCTGGGCACGCTGCAGCTCCAGGCGGGCTTCAGCGTCGCGGAGTCCGCGGACCTGTCCACGGAGGTTCGCGCGGTGGTGTCCACTCCCGGCCCCACGTATTCGCTCTTCGCGCTTCGCGAGACGGCCACGGGCCGCGACTTCTTCGCGCTGGGGACCTGGCCGGACGTGACGCTGGGCACCGCCGCGCTCGAAACGGTGCTCGCGCCCGCGGACCGCGCCAACGCGGCCGACACCTTCCTGTCCTACTTCCTGGCCTATGACGGCACGCGCCTGCTCGCGGGCTACACGAAGTCCGGCGCGGGCTTCCCGGGCTCCGTGGCGGTGGTGGATCCGTCCGCGCGCGACGCGGCGCTCTACCTCGACGCTCCGGGCAACTACACCGCCGCGGGCACCACGGACGCGTTCTTCATCAATGGCGGTGGTCTGGACACGGTGACGGGCGGCCTGGGCATCTACGCGCTGGTGACCTCCGCCAAGCCCTACGTCGCCGTGAAGGTGGCGGACTTCCCGGCGCAGGTGGGCGCCAGCGGCTTCACCGTCGTCGCGGACAACGGCATCGCGGTGTTCGGCTACTCGGAGGCGGACACGTACGTGAACGTGGCCTACGCCGTGTCCAACACCAAGCTGGGCGAGGCGCTGGCCAATCGCACGCCGGTGGTGCTCACGAACGAGCCGAAGGTGGACGTGGGCTCTGACTTCAACGCCGCCGCGAGCTTCGGCAACGGCGTAGCGGTGGCGCGCGGCGGCTACGGCGCCGCGGGCTTCGGCGTCACCGACGTGTCGCGCTTCTCGCTCACGCCTGGCCTGGGTGGCGGCCAGCCCATCAGCGTGGGCACGCGTGCGGCGGTGCTCAACGCCCCGGATGCGTGCACGACCGTGGATCTGCTGTCGTCGCTGGGCGCGGACCTGCTCGTGGGCGTGAAGGACGTCAACGGCCGCCGCCTCGTGCGCATCCGGCAGGGCCAGTGATGAAGCGCCCGCTGCTCGCGCTCGGCGCGCTGCTGACCCTGGGCGCGTGCACGGGCGACTCGGAGCCCGGTCCGCTTCCGGGTGAGGACATCGTGGATGCCGGCACCCACGCGGATGCCGGTGTCCCCGATGCAGGCATGGAGGTCGACGCCGGGACCGACACGGATGCCGGTGTCGACGCGGGCTCGCGGCCGGTGGATCCGTTCGCGGACCGCGTGACTGCGTACCAGTTCGGCGACTCGGCCGGCTTCGGGCAGGACCGCTTCCCGGACGTCGTGCTCGGGCCCCCCGTGGGCGCGGGGCAGTTCGCGGGCTCGCTGGACGTGCTGTCGCTGGGGAGGGGCGGCTCCATCACCCTGGAGTTCACCGACCTGTTCGCGGTGGACGGCCCGGGCGTGGACCTGCTCGTGTTCGAGAACCCCTTCCAGAAGTACGGCGGCGACATCTACGCGGAGACGGCCAGCGTGTCCGTCAGCGACGACGGCGTCACCTGGTTCGACTTCCCCTGCGCCCCCACCGACAAGGACGGCGGCTACCCGGGCTGCGCCGGGACGCACCCGGTGCACTCGGCCCCGGACAACGGCGTGTCCCCCACCGACCCGGCCGTGGCGGGCGGGGACGGCTTCGACCTGGCGGACGTGGGCCTCCCCCGTGCGCGCTTCGTGCGCCTCACCGACACGGGGCTCAACAGCTACGGCGGCACGTCCGGAGGCTTCGACCTGGATGCGCTGTCGGTGGTGAACGGCCAGCTCCCCGACGGCGGCGTGCCTTGAGCACCCGCACCCACCCGTGGCGTGCTCCAGGGCCCCGCGTCCCGCCCTTTGACCGCATTCCGCACGCTGCGAGTGGGTGATTCCCTCTTCATCCACCGCCCCAGGTGAACTCCGACCCCATCAGCCGGCGGGAGCCCCGGGCATGACGCGACGCGGGAGGGCGGCCGAGCCCCCGGCTGGACGCCCGTCTTCCACGGGAAAGCGTCTCGGACTCTCGGAAGATTGGGAGGTCGTGTAATGTCTTGCGCCCGATGTGGCAGATCATCATCAACGGCCCCGGCTACTTCGACACGTCGTACGACCTGCCGGAGGGCGTCACCAGCCTCGGCCGGGCGGACGAGAACGACATCGTGCTGGGTGGCGACCTGGTGTCGCGCCGGCACGCGCGGCTCTACGTCGAAGGTGACGTGCTGCGCATCGAGGACCTGGGCAGCCGCAACGGCAGCCGGGTGAACGGGGCGCCGCTCCAGGGCAGCAAGCACCTGAACGCGGGCGACACCGTGGCGCTGGGGGAGAACACCCTGGCGGTGCGCCAGCCGCACACGGTGGAGAACGCCGCCACGGAGATGATGGACCTGGGCGCGGGCGGCGTCGTGCGCTTCGGGCACGGCACGGACGTGGGCCCGTCCGTGCTGCTGGCCAAGAACGTCAAGGACGCGGACGTGCTGCGCCTCCTGGACAACGTGGGGCCGCTGCCGTTCGACGACGCGTTCTCCGGTCCCTCGCCCGTGCCCACGGGCTCCGCCGTGGCCAGCCCGCGCGTGTCCTACGAGACGCTGGTGCTGCTGGTGCACGCCGCGGAGGCGCTGGCCACCGCGCGCACGCTGACCGCGTTCCTGGAGTCCGCGATGGACCGGCTCCTGGAGCGCACCGACGCCACCACGGCGGTGGTGCTGCTCAAGCACGCCACCGGGCCGCTGGTGCCCGCGGCGGTGCGCCACCGGGGACGGCTGGCCAAGGGTGAAGTGCCCGTGTCGGACGCCATCGTGGACGAGGCCATCCGCCAGGGCCGCGCGATCGCCGTGGGCGACGTGAAGGACGACCGCCGCTTCGCCGGACGCGAGAGCGTCATCATGTACGGCGTGGACCGGGTGCTGTGCATCCCCATTGGCACCGAGCCGCCCTTCGCGGGCGTGCTCTACGTCAACGTGCCCGGCGGGGGCGACACCAGCCTGGAGCTGATGCTGGACGCGTGCACCGCGGTGGCCCACCTGGTGGCCGCCGGCGTGCAGCGCTTCGCCGTGCGCGACGGCTCCAGCACGGACCGGATGCGGCGCAACCTGGAGCGCTTCCACTCGCCGGAGGTGGCCGAGCGCCGCGCCGCCGAGGCCCAGCGCACGGGCGGCAAGCTGCCGGGCCTGGAGGAGAAGAACCTCACCGTGCTGCACGCGGAGATGGCGGACTTCGGCGCCGTGATTGGCCGGCTGGGCGCGGCGCGGGCCACGCAGCTGCTCAACGACTTCCACGCGCGCATGAGCGGCATCGTCTTCAGCTTCGAGGCCACCGTCGAAGGCTTCATGGGCGAGTCCATGCGCGCCCTCTTCGGCGTGCCCTACGCCAAGGGCGACGACGCGGTCCGCGCGGTGCGCGCGGCGCTGGCCCTGCGCGCGGACTGGGAACGGGGCATGGCTCGCAGGCCCCAGGACGAGCGGTGCGACCTGCGAATCGCCCTGCACTCCACCAAGGCGCTGGTGGGGATGATCGGCACCGAGGCCCGCACGGAGTACAGCGCCGTGGGAGAGGGCATGGGGGTGGCCGGCTGGCTGGCCGCCACCGCGGCGCCCGGCCAGGTGCTGATGACGGGCAAGCTGCTGGCGGCCACCGGGGCCCGCTTCGACGTGATGCCCCTGGGCGAGCGGGTGGTGCGGCTGCCCCGCGACAAGGTGGCGGTTTTCGAGGTGATTGAAGAGGACATGGGCATGCTGACCAACCCCGGTATCCGGTGAGGCGGCCGGCGCGGCCGGTTGACGGGTTGAAGCGGGCCCCCTGCCCGGGGTTCAATGCGCTTTCCGTGGTGGACCCCCGCACCGCATGAACTCTTCGAACCAGCCCGCCCGATTGCGTCCCTTCCGGCCGCAACCCTTCGGCCGGTACACGCTCCTGTCGCACCTGGCCACCGGCGGCATGGGGGAGATCTACCTCGCCCGCCTGGAGGGTGCGCAGGGCTTCGAGAAGCTGTGCGTCATCAAGAAAATCCTGCCGCAGTTCGCGGAGGACCAGGACTTCGTCGACCGCTTCGTCGGTGAGGCGCGCACGCTGGTGCGGCTGGGGCACGGGTCCATCGCGCAGGTGCTGGACATGGGCGTGCACGACGGCGAGGCCTACATGGCCCTCGAGTACGTGGACGGCAAGGACCTGCGCAAGGTGGCCGCGCGCGTGCGCGACAGGCAGACGCCGCTGCCGCTCACCTTCGTGCTGTACGTGATGGGCCGGGTGCTGGATGCGCTGGCGTACGCGCACCGCAAGCGGGACGAGGAAGAGAAGGAGCTGAAGCTCGTCCACCGGGACATCTCGCCGCAGAACATCCTCATCTCCTACGAGGGGGAGGTGAAGGTCATCGACTTCGGCCTGGCGAAGAGCCGGCTGTCAGCGGCGAAGACGAACCCCAGCATCATCCTGGGCAAGTTCCTCTACATGTCTCCCGAGCAGGCCCGGCACCAGCCGGTGGACCGCCGCAGCGACCTGTACGCGGTGGGCCTGTGCCTCTACGAGCTCATCTCCGGCAAGAACCCCTTCGACGCGCTTCCGCCGGGCGAATTGATGTCCGCGGTGGCGAACCCGAAGGTGGCGCCGCTCAGTGAAGTAGAGCCGCTGACGCCGCCGGCGGTGTCGCAGCTGGTGGCGAAGGCGCTGGCGGTGGAGTCGGGCCAGCGCTTCCAGACGGCGGAGGACTTCCGGGTGCGCCTGCAGGCGTGCCTGACGGAGATCGACACCAGCGCGGGCCCGGAGAGCGTCAGCCGCTTCATGCGCGACCTGTTCTCCGCGGACTACCAGTCCGAGCGGCGCCTGCTGACCTCCCTGCGAGAGGTGCCGCGCGACGTGCGCGCCAGCGGCACGTACGAGTCGCTGGGCCCCTCGCCGCGCCCGACGATGCAGGCGCCCACGCTGCCGGCCAAGACCATCCGCCTGGATGGTCCGGTGGAGCCCTTGTCCTTCCATCCCACGCCCCGGAGCCGTGAGGACGGCGGCGGCGCGCGCGACGACGGTGAGACGCGCCCCGGCGTGATGGTGGACGAGTCCACGCGTCCCGCGTTCCCGGTGGAGGCGCTGGAGGAGGCGGCCCGCGCGAAGATGCGGCCCAGCCCCGCGTCGTCGGAGCCGTCGCCCACGGTGGAGGTCCGCCAGGACGCGATGGACCGGCCCACCATCCTCGAGGGCCTGCCGGCCATCCGGCTTCCCTCGGACCGTGTCGTGGAGGCGGAGGCTCCGGCCCCGCTGCTGGGAGAGCCCACCGCGCCCCGAGCGGACGCGCTGTCGGCCTCCGAGTCGCACGGGGAGCCCACCGCGCCGCGCGCCACGTCGCTGCCGTACGCGGAGCCAGGGCTGCCGTCGCGTGACGCGCCTCCAGTGCCGGACGTGCCGGTGTCGCGGCCGTTCGCGGACGCGGGAGGGCGGGGCGCTTCGTTGCCCTTCTCCGATTCGGTGGGCCCGCGGGGCGTGCCGCCTCCGCCGATGGCGCCGATTCCCGCCGTGCGGCCCGCGGATGGCCCCGTCCCCGTCGTGCCGGTGGATGCGTCGCGGCCGGTGGCGCCTCCGCCGCTGCCTTCCTTCGACTCCGGGGCGGGGCGGTTCGAGTCGGCGGGTGAGTCGCTGCCGTTCATGGAGCCGCCGCCTCCGCCGGACGGCCCGTTCGCCGATGACGAGGAGCTTCCCGAGAGCCCCTATCCGTGGCCGGAGCCCGTCCCCGAGGGAGGCCGCTCCGCGGGAGCCGAGCTTCGCGCCGCGGAGGTGCGTATCCCGGAGGGGCAGCGCCCCACCTCCGCGATGCCGTCCCTGGCGTCCGCGCGCCCCGGAGCCATGACGCCGTCGAACGGCAGCCGTCCCGCGCCGCCGTCCGCGTTCGATGCGGCTCGCGCCTCGGAGCCCCTGCCGAGCTACGAGCCGGTGCGCGCGTCGGAGTCGTCGCGGGGCTTCGATGCGCCCCGGGCTTCCGAGCCGTCCCGCGGCTTCGATGCGCCCCGAGCATCCGAGCCGTCCCGCGGCTTCGATGCGCCCCGAGCATCCGAGCCGTCCCGCGGCTTCGATGCGCCCCGCGCCGCCGAGTCCGCGCGTGCCGTGGAAGCCCGCGTCCCGGAAGGCCAGCGCCCCACCGCCGCGATGCCGTCCCTGGCGTCCTCGCGCCCCGGCGTGACGACGCCGTCGAATGGCAACCGGCCAGCGCCGGTGCCGCTGCCGTCGTACGCGGCGCCGACCATCCAGGTGCCCTCCATCCAGTCCGGCGCCTTTCGCTCACTCGAAGCCGAAGAGGACTCGCGGGACTCCGAGCCGCTCGACTCCGGTCCGACTCCCCGGCCCACGATGCAGGACACCCGGCCGTCGGAGGAGCTGGTCTCGGTGGATGCCCGCGCCCTGGAGGCGGACTCCAGCGTGCCGTACATCTCCGCGGAGCCGGACGACGCCCCGGCCGCGCGCGAGGGCGACGGAGACACGCACCCGCGCATCTCCATGCCCCGTGCCTCGCGCCGCGAGGAGCCCCAGGCCCGGGTGATGCTGGACGAGGCGCAGCTGCGCGAGACCTCCTCTTCCACCGGCAAGCGTGAGGCCGACACCGGCCCCACCGCTCCGGCCCGGGGCCGCACCGGGTCTCGGCGCGCCGTGCGCGGTTCGTCGCCGGGCACGCCGCCCCCGCGCTCCAGCACCGCGTCGGGCATGCGCGCCGTCACCCGCGCGCCCGCGCCCGCCGCGGATCCGGACGAGTCGTCCACCGCGCGCGCGTCGCGCGACGACGCGACCCGGCGCAAGGCCATGCCGGTGCGGCCGGAGCCCTCGGAGCCGCCGCGTGCCGCGCGGCGTGAGCCAGCGCCGGTCCGCAAGGGCGGGGCGCTGGGCTCCGCGCTGGTGTTCATGCTGCTGATGGTCGTCGCGCTGTCCATCGTGGGCGCGGGGCTCTACTTCGTCCCCGAGCTGCGCGTGGCCGTGGGCCTGGAGCAGTCGCGCACGTCGACGCCGCCTCCGCCCACCCCGGTGCAGCAGATTCCCACGCGCCCCGCGAACCCCCAGGGGCGTCCGCCCGTGCCTCCGGGGCAGGAAACGCCTCCTGCCCAGAACGTGGCCACGGCGCCCACCACCGCGTCGGCGGAGTCCAAGCCCACGCCGCCGTCCGCCGAGACTACGAAGGCCCCCGTCACGGGCACCCAGGAGCTGGCTCAGGACGACCTGCTCGCCCCGGATGAGCCGGAGGAGGGCGCGGCCGCTCCCGCCGCGAAGAAGGCGGCGCCGTCACGCCCCGGCAAGCGCCCCGCTCCGGTCCGCGGTTCCTCCAAGGAGATCAACCTCCCCCCGGAGCTGGAAAAGGAATGGGTGCCGACGAAGACGCTCTTCCGGACGCTCAAGAACAACCATGGCTGCGAGGCCATGTCGATGCAGTGCACCGTCTACGAGAGGCTGGAGCGCAAGATCGAGGAGGGCGGCAGCAAGTTGCCGACCCCCAGGGAAGTGCGGGCACTGTACGAGAAGCTCAAGGTCGTGCAGTCGCGTCAGGAGTAGCCGCGCCTAGAGCCGGGGGCCCGCGTCCATGCCTCCCGTGCCCGCGTCGCGCCCGGAGCCACCAGTACCCTCCGAGGCCGCGCCCCGGTAGCTCTCCGCGAGCCCCGTGCCCAGCTCCCCGCTGCCGCCCGTCCGCTGGCCCATGCCGGTGCTCCCCTCCATCCGGTGGGGGGCCGCGGTGCCGCCGCCCAGCGAGCCCAGGCTGTCACTGTTGTACGGCTTGCCGCCGCCCTCATCGCGCAGCGGGCTGCCCGCCGCTTTACCGGCCGGTTCAGCGCGAGAGCGGTGCTGGAGCTGGACGGGGTCCTGGAACCCCTGCATCTCCTCTGGGGGCGACTCCTTGCCGCAGCCCCAACCTCCCAGGGCGCCGCCCACCAACAGTCCCAATCCCACCGCGCGCTTGAAGCCCGTCATGGTTTCCCCTCGGGCGCGAGGAAGTCCGCGCCTGCCCGTCCGGGAAATTAGGACCGCTGTCCCCCGGGGCCACCCACCCACCCCGACGGATGCCCGCCTGGCCGCTCGCCGGGCTCCGGAACGTGCCCGTGTTGACAAGACTGTCGCCCAGGCGGGAAACACCCGGAGCACGGGATTCCTACGCCGTGCGTCTTCCCCCCGCCCCCGAGGCCGCATGGTGCGCTACGCCCTCGCCATCTTCACCAGCGCCTTCCTGCTCTTCGGCGTCCAGCCGCTGGCGGGCCGCTACGCCCTGCCTTGGTACGGCGGCACGCCCGCGGTGTGGACCGCGTGCATGCTGTTCTTCCAGGCCGTGCTGCTCGCGGGCTACGCCTACGCGCACGCGGTGGCCTCCCGGCTGCGCCCGCGCGCCCAGGCCGCCTTGCACCTGAGCCTGCTGGTGGTGGCGCTGGTGGCGCTCGCGGCGCGAGCCTCGTGGACGGGCTCGCCGCTGGCGCCGGGGGACGGCTGGCGCCCCGTGGACGACCACCTGCCCGTGCTCCGGTTGATGCGGATGCTGGCCGCCACGCTGGGCCTGCCCTTCTTCGTGCTCAGCACCACCGGCCCGCTGCTCCAGTCGTGGTTCGCGCGCGCGCGGCCGGAGCGCTCGCCGTACGTGCTCTACGCGCTCTCCAACGCGGGCTCGCTGCTGGCGCTGCTGGGCTACCCGTTCCTCGTGGAGCCCTGGGTGGGCCGGAGCGCGCAGGCGTGGGGCTGGGCCGTGGGCTTCGTCCTCTTCGTCCTCTGTGTCCTCGCCTGCGCCCGGGACCTGCTGCGCCGCGCCCCCGCGACGACCGCCCCGGATGTCTCCACGAACCCGAGTGCGGAAGCTGCCCCCGAAGCTCCCTCCGAAGCCTCCCCTGCCTCGGCATCACAGCGTCCGGGTGTGGGGCCCACGCTGACGTGGCTGGCGCTGAGCACGTGCGCGTCGGTGCTGCTCCTGGCCACGACGAACAAGCTGTCCCAGGACGTGGCGGCGGGCCCCTTCCTGTGGGTGATGCCGCTGGCGGTGTACCTGGTCACCTTCATCCTGGCGTTCTCTCGTGAGTCCTTCTACGCGCGCACGCCGTACTCGGTGGGGCTCATCGCCTCCGTGGTGCTGGTGACGTACGCGCACAAGGAGGGCCCCGCGCTGGGCCTGGGGTGGCAGGTGCTCTTCCACGCGTCCGCGCTCTTCACGGGCGCCATGGTGTGCCACGGCGAGCTGTACCGGCGCCGCCCGGCTCCGCGCTACCTGAGCGCCTTCTACCTCTGGGTGTCCGTGGGCGGCGTGCTGGGCGGCGTGTTCGTCAACCTGGTCGCGCCCGCCGTCTTCACCACCTACTGGGAGCACCCGCTGGCGCTGGCCGCGTGCTGCGCGGTGGCCTTCGCGGGGCTGATGCGCAGGCCGAAGGAGGAGACGTCGGTGGCGCGCACGCAGCGCCTCTTCCGCGGGGCGCTGCTGGTGGGCGTGGCGGTGCACCTGCCGGTGCTCGTCCTCACGGACCTGGATCGCGTGCGCTTCGCCGGGCGCAACTTCTTCGGCGTGGTGCGCGTGCTGGAGCTGTCCGCGAACGACCCCCAGCAGCACCAGTACGTGCTGCGCCACGGCGCCATCACCCACGGCTGGCAGTACATCCGCCCGGAGCGCCGGAACCTCCCCACGGCGTACTACACGAAGGACGCCGGCCTGGGGCTCGCGCTCGCGGAGCAGCGCCGGTTGCGTCAGGCCCAGGGGCTGCCCACCGGCTTGCGCGTGGGCATGCTGGGGCTGGGCGTGGGCAACAGCGCCACGCTCATGGCCGCCGGGGACGACGTGCGCTTCTATGAAATCAACCCCGACATCATCGACCTCGCCAAGGGACAGGGCGGCTTCTTCAGCACGCTGACGGACACGCCCGCGCACGTGGAGGTCGTGGAAGGGGACGCGCGCATCTCCCTGGAGAAGGAGCTGGAGCAGGGCTCGCGCCAGTTCGACGTGCTGGCGCTGGACGTCTTCAGCTCGGATGCCATCCCGGTGCACCTGCTGACGAAGGAGGCGGTGGCGCTCTACCTCCAGCACCTGGCGCCGCACGGCTTGCTGGCGATGCACATCAGCAACCAGCACCTGGACCTGGTGCCCATCAGCCTGGCGCACGCGCGGGCCGCCGGCCTGACCGCGGCGCTCGTCGCGCGGGACAGCGACGGCGACGCGGTGGCCAGCTCGTGGATGTTGCTGAGCCCGGACACGGAGTTCTTCGGGGGTGCCACCTTCAGCAAGACCCGGGCGCGCGTGCGCCGGCTGGTGCTGCGCGGCGAGCCGGAATACGTCTGGACGGATGAGCGCAGCAGCGTGCTCCAGGCGCTGCGCCCCAGGGCCCAGGGCCCTGCCGGGGCCAATCCGAACGTCATGGACGCGCCCGCGCAGGCCCAGGTCCAGCCCGTGGTCCAGCCCGCGGCGCCCTGAGGGGACGCGGCGCGCTGCCTTCCCGGCCGCTTCAGCGGCCCGGAACAGCGGGGGACGCCGCCGGCTTCACGGTCAGCCGCACGTCCAGCGCGGCCAGCACGCCCAGCACCGCGCACGGCAGCACCAGCGTCACGGCTCCGTGGCGCAGGAACAGGTAGGGGCCCAGCGTGGAGCCCGCGAGGAACGCGAGCGCCAGGCCCAGGTGCAGCCGCGTGCGCTCGAACTGCACGGCGGAGGGCAGGTCCTTCACGCGGTGCCACAGTCCCGGCGCGCCTTCCCCGCGGAGGCCGTCGCGCACCCATGCCAGCATCTGCACCAACTGGATGCCGATGTCCGTGAGCAGCCCCGTCACGTGCGTGGTGCGCACCACCGCGCCTGACACCCGCGTGACGAGCGCGTTCTGCAGCCCCATGGCGAAGGCGATGCCCCAGAGCAGCGCGGGCGCATGCGTGCCCGGCGTGGACGCCATGGCCACGCCCACGCCGCCCAGCACGAGCGCCTCCACCAGCAGTGCGGCCACGTGCCGGCCCCGCGTGCGGTGGCGCGAGGCATCCAGCAGCCCCGTGGCGCAGAAGGCCCCGGCGACGAACAACCCCATCAGCTGCGCGGGCAGCCGCGCCGCGTCCCAGCGGCCCTGGGCCAGGGACTCACCCAGCGTGGCCATGTTCCCGGACATGTGGGAGGCGTGCGCGCCCAGCGCCACGAACCCCACGGCGTTGACCGCGCCGGCCACGGAGGCCAGCAGCACGGCGAGGCGGGAGTAGGCACGGCGGGATTCGGGCGACGACTGGGCACTGAACATGACGGGCGGGCCCGCCCGGGAAGAGGGGCAGGCCGCGCGCCCGGGAACGCTAGCACCCGGCGCCCCGGAGCGTGTGTCACTCCGCCCGGGGGGGACGGCCGAGGCTCGGAAGCTGGCTAGCCCGGCGGCCAGTGCAGGGTGCGGCCCGCGAGCAGGTGCAGGTGGATGTGGAACACCGTCTGGCCCGCGTCGCGCTGGGTGTTCATCACCACGCGGTAGCCCGTGTCCGCGTGTCCCCGCTCACGCGCCACCTTCGCCGCGCCCATGTAGAGGCTGCCCACCAGCTCCCGGTCCTCCGCCGTGATGTCATTCACCGTGGCGATGTGCTTGCGAGGGATGAACAGCACGTGGGTGGGGGCCTGGGGGTTGATGTCCTCGAAGGCCAGGCAGTGTTCGTCCTGGTAGACGACCTTCGCTGGGATGAGGCCATCGCGAATCTTGCAGAAGAGGCAGTCGGATTCGGGCATGGCCTTGGCTTACCAACCCGCCGGTGGAGCCGGAAGGGTCTTCCGCGTCCCAACTGTCCCGCTCAGGGCAGTCGCCACGAATATCCGGGGTCCGGCGTGCAGTCCGCCACGGGCAGCTTCACCAGCGCCAGGGGGCCGTCCTGGACCAGCAGCGTGCCCGCGCCCTCGAAGCCCGCCCGGGTGATGACGTGGCTGAACCGGCGGGAGTCCCGCCCGGGGCCATTGTGGGGATACAGCGGCACCTTCCGGTGGAAGTAGCTGTAGCCCCCCGTCCACGCCAGGTGCACCGCCTCCACCTTGAGGCCGCATACGTCGTCGCGCCGGCCCGCCGCCTCCAGCAGCCGGTTCACCGCGCCCTGGTCGTCCCAGGCGCTGTCCTTGGGGCGCACGCGCTCGTACTGGCCCACGTCCCCGAAGGTGAGCGCCCCCGCGCCCGCGCCGGACAACAGCGCCCCCACCACCACCGCCACCGTGGCGGTGGCCCTCGCTGGAGTGCCGCGCAGCACCCTCAGGACGGAGTCCAGCCCCACGCCCGCGAGCGCCGCGAACAGGGGCAGCACCGGCACCAGGAAGCGCAGTTCCTTGTGTGGCTGGTTCGCGTGCAGGAGGAAGAACGCCGCGGCCAGGAAGGACAGCCCCCACGCCCGGGGCACGGCCAGCACCGCCAGCGCGGCCGTGAACACGGTCAGCACCGGCATCGCCGTGCGCAGGATGCGCGGGTAGTACTCGAAGGGCTCCGTGCCCCACTGGGCCGCCTTGCCCTGCACCACGTTGAAGTCCAGGTAGACGATGGCGGAGTGGAACCACCGTCCCCAGGTGAGCTTGTCCAGGAGTCCAAAGGCCAGCGCCCACCCGGACAGCACCGCCAGCGCCACGCCCGCCTGACGCCACTGGCGCCGGCAGAGGAGCACCGCCAGCAGGCCCACGCAGAAGACGCCGTTCTGAAGCCGCAGCAGCACCGCCAGCCCCAGCAGGGACGCCCCGGTGAGCAGCGAGCGCCGGGACGCGGCCTTCGGCAGCGCCAGGGCCAGGCCCAGCACCACCGGCAGCACGGACGCGTTCTCGCTCATGGCCCGGGGCGCGAAGTACAGCGGCACCGACGCCAGGGCGAACAGCGCGGCCCCGCCGGAGGCCGCCAGGGTGGAGGCCCCGGACGCGCGGGCAAGCCGCCACGTGGCCCACGCCGTCGCCGTGCCCACCAGGGCGAAGAAGCCCTTCACCAGGCCCAGGTAGCCCGCCGGGTCCGTCAGCCCCACCAGCCGCCCCAGCCCCAGCACCCCCGCCACCAGCGCCGGCAGGGCCCAGTTCCGGGCGCCCTGGACGAACTCCCAGGCGACCAGGCCGTAGCCGTAGACCAGGCGGTGGGCCGGCTCCAGGCTCTGGTAGACCTCGTCCGGCCAGTAGATGCCGTCGTCGTGGAGCGCCCGGTACAGGCGGAAGGCCGCGCCCAGGACGAGCACGCCGCCCAGCAGGAAGAGGCCCAGCCGGCGCTCGAAGGGGGCTTCGGACCGGGGGTTGGCGGCTGTAGGGG
>NZ_RAWP01000133.1:0-24029 GCF_003668935.1 Corallococcus sp. AB032C
CGTTACCCCCCGGCCACCCCACGATGCCCGCAGGTTCCCCCGTGGCGCCGGGCACGCCGCTGCCGTCGGGCCACCCCACGGTGGACACGAACAAGCTGCCGCCCTCCGCCGAGGAGCTGATGAAGCAGCTCGACTCGTCCGAAGGCCTTCGCGAGCGGGAGAAGACCTTCGAGATCGCCTCGTCGCTGGGCAGGCTCTACTACATGAACGGCCGCAACGCGGAGGCGCTGTCCTACCTGGGCCAGGCGCAGGCCAAGGCGGACGGCGCGCGCTCGCTGTTCCTCGCGTCCCGCAAGAAGCTGGGCAAGGCCGCCATCCCCACCCCGGAGGCCGCCAACTGTGGCTTCACGCCGGGCCAGCCGCTGGACGCCATGGAGGCCGTGGCGCAGGCCCGCGCGAAGTCCGGTGACGCCGCGGGCGCCGCCGCGTGTGCGGGCGCCGCGTTGAGTCCCGCGCTGGACGTGGACGTGCTGCGCGGCAACGCGCTGTACCTGGGCGGTGACAGCGCCAACGCGCTGAAGGCGTACGCGCGCGTGCTGGAGGTGGAGCCCCGCCACGAAGAGGCGCTCTACGCCCACTCCTCGCTGCTCTTCGAGACGAAGGGCGAGGACCTCCAGGCGCTCAAGTCCGCGCGCGAGGGCTTCGACGCGCTGGTGACGTCGCACCCGGAATCCCAGCGCGCGGCCATGGCCCGCGAGCTGAGCGTGCGCATCGAGGAGACGGTGAAGGCAGGCGGCCGGCAGAAGTGGCTCGCGTCGCGCGCCGCGGACCGCAAGGTGCGCCTGTCCCAGTCCACCGCGCAGGCCGCCGCGCTGCCGTCGGACGCGCCGCGCCCGTTGTCGCCGGAGATGGTGGACGCGGTGAAGAACACCGAGCGCACGCCGGAGCTGGAGGCGGGCCTCACCAAGCTGGTGGACGAGGGCGAGGAGCACCTGGCGCGCGGCCGCTACCAGGAGGCCCTGGCCAACTACACCCGCGTGGTGCCCTTCCAGCCGGAGAACGGCCGCGCCAAGGCGGGCATGGCCTGGGCGCTGGTGGGCCTGGGCCGCCCCATGGGCGCGCGCGTGTGGAGCGTGGCGTTGGAGTCCGACGCGGGCGCGGTGGAGAAGCTGGGCGACACGCTGCTCGCCAAGGGCGACGCGAAGGGCGCCAAGGCCCTCTGGGAGAAGCTGGCCCAGGACGTGCCCAACTACCCGAACAAGGCCGCGCTCCAGGCGAAGCTGTCGCAGTAGCTACACGAACTTCGCCGCCAGCAGGTCCTGGACGTCGAGCAGGCCCACCGCGCGGCCCTCGACGTCCACCACGGGCAGCTGGTCCACCCTCAGCTCGCGCATCTGCGTGGCGGCGGTGAGCACCAGCGTGTCCGGGGTGATGCAGCGCGGGCGCTTGCCCATCACCTGCCGCACCGGCACCTCGAAGTCCGTGTGGCCCCGCTCCACCAGCCGACGCAGGTCGCCGTCCGTGAAGATGCCCTCCAGCTTCCCGTCGCGGTCCACCACGCACGCGGCGCCCGGCCGGCCCGGCGTGTTGGTCATCACCACCACCGCCTGGGACAGCCGCGCGGTGTCCAGCACCAGCGGGTTCGCGGGGCCCGTGCGCATCAGCTCGAAGACGCGCAGCACGGAGCGCCCCAGCTTCCCGCCCGGGTGCAGCAGCGCGTAGTCGTCCCGCCCGAAGGGCCGTGAGCGCAAGAGCGTCATCGCCAGCGCGTCGCCCACGGCGTGCAGCGCGGCGGTGGACGCGGTGGGGACCAGTCCCATGGGGCAGGCCTCTTCAATCCGGCCGATGTCCAGCACCACCTCCGCGCCCTTCGCGAGCGGGCTGTCCGCGTCCCCGGTGAGCGCCACCACCGGCGTGCCCATGCGCTTGAAGAGGGGCAAGAGGCGCAGCAGCTCCTCCGTGCTGCCGCTGTTGGACAGCGCGAGGATGACGTCGCCCGCGCCCACGCGGCCCAGGTCGCCGTGCACGGCCTCCGCGGGGTGGAGGAACACGGAGCGGATGCCGGTGGACGCCAACGTGGAGGACAGCTTCTGGCCGATGTGGCCCGCCTTCCCCATGCCCGTCACCACCACCTGGCCCGGGCAGTCGCGCACCAGCTTCAGCGCGCGCAGGAACGCGTCCCCCAGCCGGTCCGTGACGCCCAGAATCGCGCGGGCCTCCGCCTCCAGCACGCCGCGCGCGTAGGTGAGCGCGGCCTCGTCATCCTCGTCCCGGGCCTGGGTGCGCTCGGGGGCAGGGGACGGCGCGCGGCCGGGGAGGGCACGCAGTTTGGGCTTCTTGGCGGTGGAGCGGGGAGCGCGGGCCATGGATGGGCGCTACCTCTACTCCGCCACGCCGTGGGCGGCCATCCTTGACGCATGGGGGGGCCTGGGCTACGGCCTGCCCGCCCGGCCGCCCGTGGCCGGGGAAACCTTCTTCACCACCGGAAACCGAGGGGACGGCATGAAGTTCTTCATCGACAGCGCGGACGTCGGCGAAATCCGCAAGGCCCACGACATGGGCTGCGTGGACGGCGTCACCACCAACCCGTCACTGCTGGCCAAGGTCGGCCGCAACCTGGAGGAGACCATCCGGGAGATCTGCTCCATCGTGGACGGTCCCATCAGCGCGGAGTGCGTGTCGCTGACGGCCCCGGAGCTCATCAAGGAAGGCCAGGGCCTGGCGAAGATCCACGACAACGTCGTCGTGAAGATCCCCATGGGCGTGGAGGGCATGAAGGCCGTCAAGGCGCTCACCGCCGACGGCATCCGCACCAACGTCACCCTCTGCTTCTCCGCCAACCAGGCCCTGCTGTGCGCCAAGGCCGGCGCCACGTACGTGTCGCCCTTCGTGGGCCGGCTGGACGACATCTCCCAGGACGGCATGGAGCTCATCGCCCACATCCTGGAGATCTACCAGAACTACGACTTCACCACGCAGGTGCTGGTGGCCAGCGTGCGCAACCCCGTCCACGTCCTCCAGGCCGCGCGCCTGGGCGCGGACGTGGCCACGCTGCCCTACAACGTCATCACCCAGCTGGCGAACCACCCCCTCACCGACGCGGGCATCCAGAAGTTCCTCGCGGATTGGGAAAAGGTCCCCAAGCAGGGCAAGCCCGCCGGGAAGTAAACGCCTGGGCTTCCGAGCCTTCCTCCCGCCGTTCCGGTGTCCCTGGAACGACGGGGGGACCCTCGCGGGGGCTGGCGCCTGGACGGCGGGAGCGGTATGGCAGCAGGAGCGGATTGATATTTGAATCAACCCTCCCGGAGCACGCCCCATGGATTTCCAGCTCAGCGAGTCCCAGCGCGCCTTGCAGGACGCCGCGCGCAAGTACGCCCGTGACGTGGTGCGCCCCAAGGCCCCCCACTACGACGAGACCTCCGACTTCCCCAAGGACCTCATCTCCGCGGCCTTCGAGCTGGGCCTGCTGAACATGGCCATCCCGTCCGAGTACAACGGCGTGGGCCTGACGCACCTGGAGCAGGTCATCGTGTGCGAGGAGCTGGCGTGGGGCTGCGCGGGCGTGGCCACGTCCCTCATCGCCAACGACCTGGCCAACCTGCCCATCATCCTCCACGGCACGGACGACCAGAAGAAGCGCCTGCTGGCCCCCTTTGGGGAGAAGCTCAAGCTCAGCTGCTTCTGTCTCACGGAGCCCGCCGCGGGTTCGGACGTGGCGGCCATGGGCACCACCGCGCGCCGCGAGGGTGACGAGTACGTCCTCAACGGCAGCAAGTGCTTCATCACCAACGCCGGCTACGCGGATCAGTTCACCGTGTTCGCCACGCTGGACAAGGGCAAGAAGCACAAGGGCATCACCTGCTTCGTCGTGGAGGGCCGTCCGCAGGGCCTGACCACCGGCAAGCACGAGAACAAGATGGGCCAGCGCGCCAGCAACACCACCACCGTCACGTTCGACGAGGTGCGTGTCCCGGCCGCCAACCGCATCGGCGAGGAGGGCGAGGGCTTCAAGATCGCCATGGCCACGCTGGACAACAGCCGCCCGCTCACCGCGAGCATCTCCATCGGCATCGCCCGCGCGGCGCTGGAGCACTCGCTGGAGTACTCCGCGCAGCGCCAGACGATGGGCAAGCCCATCCGCGAGCACCAGGCCGTCCAGTTCATGCTGGCGGAGATGGCCATGAACACCCACGCCGCGCGCCTGCTCACCTACGAGAGCGCGCAGGTGCTGGATGAAGGACAGCGCAACACCCTCCAGTCCAGCTATGCGAAGTGCTTCGCCGCGGACATGGCCATGAAGGTCGCCACGGACGCGGTGCAGGTGTTCGGCGGCTACGGCTACATGAAGGACTATCCCGTGGAGAAGCTGATGCGCGACGCCAAGCTCATCCAGGTCTACGAGGGCACGAGCCAGGTGCAGCGCCTGGTCATCGCGAAGGAACTGTTCAGGTAGAAAAGCAAAACTGTGCCCGGCGGGGCTTTCCCGTTGCCGCCGCCGTGTGCGGATGTCTATTACTCCGGCCCTGATGCGCGACGCGTCAAGCCGCCCGAATTTCCAAACACTCCCCACTGAGGAGAGCCCGCCGTGAAGATTCTCGTCACCGCCAAGCGCGTGGAAGATCCCGAGTCGAAGATCAAGGTGAAGCCGGACGGCTCGGACATCGTGAAGGAGGGGTTGAAGTACAAGATCAACCCCTTCGATGAAATCGGCGTGGAAGAGGGCCTGCGCCTGGCCGCGGCCCATGGCGGCGAGGTGGTGGTCGTCTCCATCGGTCCCAAGGACGTGCAGGAGCAGCTGCGCCACGCGCTGGCCATGGGCGCGCACAAGGCCGTGTGGGTGAACCACACGGGCCCGCTGGATCAGCTGGGCATCGCCGGTCTGCTCCAGAAGGTCGTGGAGCTGCAGAAGCCGGACGTCGTCCTCCTGGGCAAGCAGTCCATCGACGACGACCAGAACCAGGTGGGCCAGTACCTGGCCGAGTTCCTGGGCTGGGGCCAGGCCACGTTCGCCTCCAAGGTGGAGTCGCTGGAGAGCGCGGAGGAGAAGGCCAAGGCGCCGGCGGTGAAGCTGACCGCGGACAAGAAGAGCATCCAGGTGGTGCGTGAAGTGGACAACGGGCTCGCGACCGTGGAGGTCCAGCTGCCCGCCGTCGTGACCACGGACCTGCGCCTGAACCAGCCGCGCTACGCCAGCCTCCCGGGCATCATGAAGGCGAAGAGCAAGCCCATCGAGGAGCTGACGCCGGAGAAGCTGGGCGTGGACGTGGCCCCGAAGATCCAGGTGCTCAAGCTGGCGTCGCCCCCGGCGCGCAAGGCGGGCATCAAGGTGCCGGACGTGGCCACCCTGGTGGAGAAGCTGCACAACGAGGCGAAGGTCGTCTGACCGCGCTCCCAACCCTTCCAACGATTCCGGAGACAGACACCATGTCCATCGTCCTCATCGTCGCCGAGCAGCAGCCGGACGGGAACCTGCGCAAGGCCTCCCTCAACGCCATCGCCGCGGGCAAGCAGCTGGCCGACAAGTCCGGCGGCGAGCTGCACCTCGTCCTGTTGTCCAAGGACCCGTCCAAGCTGGCGGAGGAGCTCAAGGGCTCCGGCGCCAAGGCCATCCACACCGCCGCCGCTCCTGAGTTCGAGCACTACCTCGCCGAGGTCTACGCCCCCGTCATCGCCGGGCTGGCGCAGGAGCTGAAGGCCACCTTCGTGGGCGCGGCCTCCACGGCGCAGGGCAAGGACCTGCTGCCGCGCGTCGCCGCCCGGCTGAAGGCCGCCATGGCCACCGACATCACCGCCATCAACGGCGGTGGCGCGGACATCACGTTCACCCGTCCCATGTGGGCCGGCAACGTGTTCGCCGAGGTGAAGCTCAACACGCCGGTGCAGGTCATCAGCATCCGCGCCACGGAGTTCTCGGCGGTCGCCGGCGCGGGCGCGTCCGCGGAGGTGAAGTCCTTCCAGCCGAAGCTGGAGGCCTCCAAGACGAAGTTCGTGTCCTTCAACGAGGTGAAGAGCGCCCGTCCGGAGCTGACCGAGGCCAGCGTGGTGGTGTCCGGTGGCCGCGGCACCAAGGGCGACTTCAAGGAAGTCGAAGCGCTGGCGGACCTGCTGGGCGCCGCGGTGGGCGCGTCCCGCGCGGTGTGCGACGCGGGTTGGGTTCCCAACGACCTGCAGGTCGGTCAGACGGGCAAGGTCGTCGCGCCGAAGCTGTACATCGCCGCGGGCATCAGCGGCGCCATCCAGCACCTGGCCGGCATGAAGTCTTCGAAGACCATCGTCGCCATCAACAAGGACCCGGAGGCGCCCATCTTCCAGGTGGCCGACTACGGCCTCGTGGACGACCTCTTCAAGGTCCTGCCCGCGCTGCGCGAAGGCATCCAGAAGCTGAAGTAGTCCGCACCGCCGTCCGACGGCGGGCCGTGACATTCGTGGGGCGCGTCACCGGGACATCCCGGGGGCGCGCCCTTCGTCGCGTCTGGAGCCCTACAGCTCGATGTCGGTGTCGTTGCCGGGCTTCTTCTGCGCGGGCGGCTCCGACGGCTCGGCGTCTTCCGGCTCCAGCTCGTGGGGCACCTCCTCCGGCTCCGGGGCTTCGTCGGACGGCTCGCCGGTGTCGAGCAGGTCGATGCGCTGTCCGCCCTCCACCTGGACGTAGAGGGTGCGGAAGATCCACGCCTCGCCGTTCTTGTCGGCCACGGCGTGGAGCTTGCCGTCCGCCTTGGGGCCGTCCAGCGGGACGGTGAACTCCGCGTGGGTGCGGCCGTTGATGCTGCTCACCTGGGTGTTGCTGGGGAAGCCCGGCTTGAAGGTGCCGCCCAGGGCCTGCTGCACGTGCGGATCCTCCTGGGCCTCCGCGATGGCGTCCGTGTACGCGCCCATGTCCTTGAACGACGAGTAGCCCCAGCCCACGGCGATGGCCGCGACGCAGAAGCACGAGCCCATCATCCCCAGACAGCCCACGGGCACCGCCCACTTCCAGTTGCGGCTCCACCACCCCTGGCGGGGCACGGGTGCTTGGTCACCCTCGGGCATCGTCGGCGGCATGGGCCCTCCTGGCCTGGACCTGGGGCCGTGTCATAGCCGGTTCCGGACGAAGCGGGGGTGGGGCCTGCACCGGGGACGGGTTTCGGGGGCGCCTTCATGACAGAGTGGGTGTCATGCCCTCTGGTGGCGTCTCGACGGCCGAGCTCGCGGACCTGCTTGCGGCGCTGCCCTTCGGCCACCGGCTGTGGGTGCGCGGCATGGGGCGGTGTCTCTACCCGCTGCTCCGCAGCGGGGACGCGGTGCGGCTGTTGCGCTGCGGGCCGGAGCGGCTGGCGCGCGGGGACGTGGCGCTGGTGCGGCACGGGCCCCGGCTGGCCGCGCAGGTGGTGCTCTCCACGGAGCCCTGGGTGACGGAGTCGCTGCTGGGCGGCACGGACGTGGCGGGCGGAGAGCTGGTGGGGCGAATCATCGCGCTCAAGCGCGGGCGGTGGGTGATGCGGCTGCCCCGGCCCACGCGGCCGGCGCTGTTCGTCCTGCAGCGCACCCTGTCCGGCGTGTGGACGAAGCCCGCGTCCCGGGCGGTGTTCCGCCACCTGCGCGACCTGTTCTCCGGGTGGACGAAGCCGCTGCGCCGCCAGTTCGTGGGCCCGCTCGAGATCCGGTTGGTGCGCCCGGACGACCTGGACTCGCTGCTCGCCTTCGCCACGGAGCGGCTGGTGGTGTCCGGCACCTTCCTGCGCCGGCAGCTGCGCGACCGGTGGGGCCTGCCGCAAGACAGGCGCGTGGGCGCGGCGGCGGGCGCCTTCGACGCGCAGGGGCACCTGCTCGGCTTCGCGTGGGCGGACGACTACCACCAGGAGGGGCTGTCCCTGGACGGCTTCTGGGTGCGCTCGCTGGTGGTGTCTCCCAAGGTGCGGCGCATGGGCGTGGCCACCGCGCTGGTGCGGTGCCTGGTGGAGGAGGTCCACCGGCAGGGCGCGGACCGGCTCCACGCGGACATCGACGAGGACAACACCGCCTCCCTGCGGACGTTCTCCGGCCTGGGGTTCCATCCCGCGCCGGACGCGCTGACCGTCGCCACGAATCAGCAGTGGGACGCGGCCGGGGGGAGCAAGCGACTGGTCGTGCTGGTGCGCCCGCTTCCTCCCTGACGCCGGATGGGGGTTGCGCTCTTCCGGTGGCTGGGCCAAACGGCAAGGCGTTCTGCTTCATGCCGTGGGCAGGGAAGGGTGGATCCGGTGTCTGAAGGGCGTGAGGGTGCGCAGTGGAAGGCGGACGGGGCGCTGGTGCTCCTCACCGTCTTCTGGGGGCTGACGTTCGTGGTGGTGAAGGACGCGCTCGCGTTCGCGGACCCCTTCACCTTCCTCACCCTGCGCTTCGTGGTGGGCGGGGCCGTGATGGCGCTCCTCGCGCGCGGGCGGATGTTCGCGCCCGGCATCGTTCCCAAGGGGCTCCTGCTGGCGGTGGTGCTGTTCGTGTGCTTCGCGCTCCAGACGGTGGGGCTGACGGACACCACGCCGTCGCGCGCGGCGTTCCTCACCGGCCTCAACGTCCTCTTCGTCCCGCTGATGTCCATGGTGCTGCTCAAGCGGCTGCCCCGGTGGGGCACCTCCGTGGGCGTGGTGCTGGCGGCGGTGGGGCTGTACTGGCTGACGCGGCCCACCGGGGGCGAAGCGCTGCCGGGGGACATGGGCGGACTGCTCCTGGGGGACTGGCTGTCCATCGGGTGCGCGGTGGCGTACGCGGGACACATCCTGCTCACCGAGCGCTTCGCGACGAAGGACAACGCGGTGGGCCTGGTGGCGGTGCAGTTGGCCGGCGTGGCGGTGATGTCCGCGCTGTGCATGCCCTTCGTGGAGCGCAAGCTGGAGTGGAGCCAGCCGCTGGTGGTGGCGGTGCTCACGTGTGGCGTGCTCGCGAGCGCGGTGGCCATCCTGGTGCAGACGTGGGGCCAGGCGCGCACCACGGCGGTGCGCGCGGCGCTCATCTTCGCGCTGGAGCCGGTGTTCGCTTCGGCCTTCTCCGTGGCGGTGGGCCGCGAGGTGCTGGGCCCCAAGGAGTGGCTGGGCGGCGCGCTCATCGTCGTGGGCGTCTTCGCGTCGGAGCTGGGCACGGCGGTGTGGGACGGATGGCGGGCACGGGGCCGCACGCCCGCCGCCTGAGCATCCGACGCGACCCCGGCCGGGAGCGCGAGCGGCCGGGCCGCGCTATAGACAGCGCCCATCCCATGAGCGTGGAGCTGAGACGCAACGGCCTGCACCTGACGGGCACGCCCCTGTCGCTGGACGCGAAGCGCAAGTCGCCGCTGTCCTTCGTCAGCCACGGGCACTCGGACCACATCGCCCGTCACGAGAGCACCATCGCCACGGCCGCCACGCTGCGCTTCATGGCCCACCGGCTGGGGCCGGTGGCGTCCCCGCTGTCCGTGCCGTTCCGCCGTCCGTTCGAATTGGGCCCGCTGCTGTTGGAGCTGCTGCCCGCGGGCCACATCCTGGGCAGCGCGCAGCTGCGCGTCACCCGCGCGGATGGCAAGCGCATCGTCTACACGGGCGACCTGAACACCGCGCCGTCGCTCACCGCGGAGGCCACGGAGGTCGCGACCTGCGACACGCTGGTCATCGAGTCCACCTTCGGTCATCCGCGCTACCGCTTCCCGCCGCGCCCGGAGGTGCTGGGGCAGGTGGAGACGTGGCTGCGCGCGCAGCTCAACCGGGGCGTGACGCCGGTGCTGCTGGGCTATCCGCTGGGCAAGAGCCAGGAGGCGATGAAGCAGCTGGCCCTGCGCGGCTTCCAACTGGTGGCGCATCCGTCCATCTTTGAAGTCGCGGAGTTGTACGCGGAGCTGGGCGTCCCCATCGAGAACCTGCGCCGCTACGACGGCCGCGTGGAGCCGGGCGAGGTGCTCTTCTTCCCGCCGCACCTGGCGCGAGGCGGGGCCCTGGCGCCGCACTGGCCCCGGGCGACGGGGGTGCTCACCGGCTGGGCCATGGACCCCGGCGGCGCGCGGCGCTACGGCGCCGACGTGGCCTTCCCCCTGTCGGACCACGCGGACTTCCCATCCCTCATGCGCTACGTGAAGGACACCGGCGCGCGGGACGTCATCACCTGCCACGGCTTCGCGGCGGAACTGGCGCAGGCGCTGCGCGACGCGGGCACGGACGCCCGCCCGCTGGGCAAGCCACAGCAGATGACCCTGTTTTGATTTTGCCGCGGCGGCGTGTTGGAACGGGCTCCCGATATGCCCACTCCCGCTCCCTCGCTGACCGGACACCTGGCCAACGTGCTGCTGTGTACGGACGCTGAACCCAAGCGCTTCGTCACCCGGGAGGTCCCCGAGCTGAAGGTCAGCTTCGAAGGCATCGAGGGAGACCGGCACGCGGGCCTCACGCGCAAGGCGGACGTGCGGGTGCCGTGGTTCCCCAAGGGCACGCTCATCCGCAACACCCGGCAGCTCTCCATCGTGTCGCGCGAGGAGCTGGTGGAGGTGGCGCGCACGCTGGGCGTGCCGCACGTGCTGGCGTCGTGGCTGGGCGCGAACCTGGAGCTCGTGGGCGTGCCCCGGCTGACGCACCTGCCTCCGGGGACGCGGTTGTTCTTCCCGGAAGAGGCCACGCTGGTGATGGAAGGGGAGAACCTGCCCTGCGTGGGGCCGGGCCGCGTGATTGAAGCGCACCACCCGGACATGAAGGGCCTGGCGGGCCGCTTCGTGAAGGCCGCGTGGCAGAAGCGCGGGCTGGTGGGTTGGGTGGAACGCCCGGGCCTCATCCGCGCGGGCGACGAGGTGCGCGTGATGCTGCCGCCGCCGGTGACGTACTCGCTGCCCTCCGCGCCGTCGTCGGAGGCGGTGGGCTGAGCGTCCCCCTGCCTTCAGTGCAGGGACAGGAAGATGCGCAGCTGCCAGGTGTCCTTCGTCACGGTCGGGAAGGAGTCGAAGCGGCTGTGGCGCCGGAAGAAGTTCAGCTGCGAGCCCATCCCCAGGTTCTTGTACACGGGGAGGTCCACCTGCAGCTGGGCCTGGTGTACCCGGTGCGCGCCGCCCGAGCCGTCCACCACCAGCACGTGCAAGGCGCCCGCCTCCAGCGTGACGAGCTCCCAGTCCTCGCGCAGGTACGCCATCTGGAGCTGGAAGCCCAGGCCGGGGCCGTAGTCGTAGTCGCGGCCCTCGTTGCCCTCGCTGTCGGTGTGCTCGGAGGTGACGCCGGTGAGGAGGCTGCCGTCCACGAGCAGCGCGGTCCTCAGCCGGGAGCGGTTGAGGAACCGGTGCTCGTGCAGCAGGCCCAGGTCCAGGGACTGGCCGCCCACCTCATACGCGAGCGTGTCCGTGTAGCCGAGCTGCTGGAGCAGTCCCAGGCGCAGCTCGTCGCGCTCGGCGCTCCAGAGCGTGGACTTCACGAGCAGGCCCTGCAGCCGCGCGTTGGTGACGAGGCTGGTCTCCCGGGTGGTGAACTGGACGCGCGCGTCGAAGGCGTCGAAGGGGCGGTGGAAGTCGCCCCGGTACATATCGCCGTAGCGCAGGGCGCCCTGGATGAAGAACTGATCCTCGCCCCAGGCCAGGGACCTGCCGTCACCCAGCTTGAGGTAGCCCAGCGTGGCCCAGCCCGCGATGTCGTCCGGCCACCACTCCGTCGGTGAGGGGCCATGGTACGAAACGTCGCCGCGCACCACGCGATTGATGCCGCGCATGGGGCTGATGACGCCGGCGGTCAGCTCGCGGACGAAGCGCTGTCGGCCCCGGGCCTCCGTGTCCAGCACCAGCGAGGACAGCCGGTAGAGGGCCTCGCCCATGGCCACGCCGCCCACGGTCGTGTTGATGAGATCATTGGCGGAGGGCGGCTCGTTCTCCGCGAACATCTCCCACTGCAGGCTGCCCAGGAAGGTGAGCGGCACCGCGGCCGCGAACGGCAGGCCGTTGTCGCGCGCGGCCGTGTAGTAGAGGCTGCCGTGATACGGGTGGGCGAACTGGTTGGTGGAGAAGCCGTCCTGGTCCCAGACGAAGCCCGTGCGGAAGTTCTCCTTCCATACGGACGGGGAGATGTACGCCCAGTCCTTGTTCGCGATGTACCGGTCGTACGTCCAGACGAACAGGTTGATGGCGGTCACTTCCCCCAACGCAATCCACGGGTGGGGCCCGGGGTTGTCCCGGAGGTCGTCCTCCTTCAGGGGCGCATCCGCCGGCAGCGAGGGGTTCTCCTCGGCCGCGGGAGGGCAGGGGGCCCACTGGGTCTTCTGGCCGGGCGAAAGCCGCGCCGCGCAGAGGGCCATGACGCTGGCCGGAACGGAGCGCACCATGTCCTGTGGCGAACCGTCCGCGAACGCGACGCAGGCGCGCAGGGCGCACGCCAGCGCCACGCCTCGCGGCAGCCACGGCCCCCGGAATCCGCCGCGCCATGGCCCCCGCCCGCCGTGCCCCATCCGGTCCGCCCGCGCCTCCGCGCACGGCCCCATGCCGCGCACGCGGAAGGTAAGCAGCCATGTGTTGGAAAGCGCCCCCGGGTCTCATCCTCGCGGGCGACGGCTAGTAGTGCACGGAGACGAAGAGGCGCAGCTGGTACGCGTTCTTCTCCACGTCCGGGTCGGTGGGGAAGCGGCTGTGGCGGCGGAACCAGTTCAGCTCCGAGCCCATCCCCACGTGCTTGAACACCGGAATGTCCGCCTGGAGCTGGCCGGTGAACACCTGATGTGAGCCGTCCGAGCCGTCCAGCACGATGACGTGGGAGGTGCTCGCCTCCAGCGTGAGGACCTCCCAGGCGCCGTGCATGTACGCGAGCTGTAGGTTCAAGCCCACGCCGGGGCCGTAGTCGTAATTGCGGCTCGCCTTGCCGCTGTGCTCGGAGGAGATGCCGGTGAGCAGGCTTCCTTCCACGAGCAGCGCGGTCCTCAGCTTCGAGCGCGCGTTGAAATGGCGCTCGTGCAGCAGGCCTGCCTCCAGGGACTGGCCGCCCAGTTCGTACGCGTTCGTGTCCACGACGCTGAGCTGCTGGAGCAGGCCCAGGCGCAGCTCGTCCTTCTCCGTGCTCCAGAGGGACGCCTTCAGGAGCATCCCCTGGATCCGCGCATGGCTGATGAAGCTGCTCTCCTGCGAGGTGAACTGGACCCGAGCGTCGAAGGCGTCGAAGGGGCGGCGGATGTCGCCCTGGTACATGTCGCCGTAGCGCATGGCCATGTGGAGGAAGAACTGGTCCTCGCCCCAGGCCAGGGGCCGACCGTCGCCCAGCTTGAGGTAGCCCAGGTTGCCCCAGATGGACAGGTCGCGGGGCCGCCAGTCCGGCGGCGTGGGCTCGATGCGCGTCACGTCGCCGCGCACCACGCGGTTGAAGCCGCGCACGGGGCTCATGGCGGCGGCGGTGAGCTCGCGCACGAAGCGCTCGCCGCCCCGGGCCTCCGTGTCGAGCACCAGCGAGGACAGCCGGTAGAGCCCCTCGCCAATGGCCATGCCGCCCACGGACGTGTTGATGAGGTCGTTGATGGAGGGCGGCTCGTTCTCCGCGAACAGCTCCCACTGCGCGCTGCCAAACAGCGTGAAGGCCAGGGCGGCCGCGTAGGGCACGCCGTTGTCGCGCGCGGCCGTGTAGTAGAGGCTGCCGTGGTACGGGTGCGCGAACTGGTTGGTGAGGAAGCCGTCCGCGTCCCAGACGAAGCCCGTGCTCAGGTTCTCCTTCCACGAGGACGGGCCCACCCGCGCCCACTCCTTGTTCGCGAGGACCCGGTCCCACGTCCAGACGAACAGGTTGATGGCGGTGATCTCCCCCACCGCGAGCCACGGGTGGAACTTCTCCCGGGACGCGTCCTCGCGGACGGTCTCCTCGTTCAGCGGGGCATCCGCTGGCGGCCCGGCCCGCGCGGGAGCATCAGGGGAAAGAGGAGGGGCGTCCTCGCACCGCTCCTCCTGGGCGAAGGCAGGCCCGCCCAGCAGCAGCCCGCAGGCGAACAGCACGCCACCCAGAGGCCACGGACTTCCCTCTCCGCAGTGCCTCCGTCCGCGCCAGCCTCGCCCCATATCCCGCCCGCCGCACCCTCGCTCGCGGTGCCACGCCGCGTGCCCTGAAGGTAGGGAGCCGGGCGCGGGATGAAACCCCGCCTCCCCCGGGGATGAGAGAGGCACGGCTTCCTGCACACAGGCGGCGCACGACATGAAAAGGCCCGGCGGGATGCGCGCGAGGCGCTCCGGCCGGGCCTTCACCTGCTTCACACCTCCCGCGCCGCGGGAGGTGTGGCACTACGCCTCCGGCGACTGGACGATGAGCTTCTCCTTGCCGCACACGTCACACCGCACGTGCACGAACAGGTCGTCGTCGCTCTCCTCGGGCACCTCGCCCTCGGGCACGCCCAGCTCCGCCTTGGCCAGCGCCGGCACCTTGGCCGGGATGTCCTGCGCCTTGAGCGACTGCACGTAGGTCATCTCGCGCTCGTGGCACTCGCGCACCTCCGGGCCGGACAGCCACTGCGGCTCCATGCCCTCTGGCAGCCGGCTGAGCAGCTCCAGGTTGGTCACGGACTCCGCCAGGTACGCCAGGCGGCGCAGCCGCGCCTCTTCCGGCAGGGCCGCGAACACCTGGAAGCCCTCCAGCAGCGTCTGCCGGTCCTCGCCCGTGGCCGCGTTCGCCAGCTCCAGCGACGCGTCCGCCGACTCCAGCGCCTCGTCCCAGTTGTTCTCCGGGTTGAAGCCCGCCTCCAGCAGCGACGAGTACAGCTGCGCGGCCGCCAGCCGGCGACGCACCTCGTGCAGGTGCTCCACCACCTCGTGCGTCAGGCGCAGCTCCAGCAGCGCCCCCGTGGTGCGGGGATCCACGGAGCCCGTGAGGTCGTCCACCTCCACCTCGGTGCGCAGCTCGGCCTTGAGCTGCTTCGCCGCGGCGAAGCGGAACAGGGGCAGCACGCCCACCTCGCGCAGGTACACCGCCGCGACGTTGGCCTCCTTGCCGCCCATGCGCAGCGCCTTCTGCGCGCGCTCCACCGCGCCGGGGTCCGCCGCGGGCTTCTTGTTCTCCAGCCGCGTCTTCACCGCCTCGCGGTATAGGGTCTCCAGGGAGCTGCCCGGCGGCAGCCGCTGCGGCAGCAGCGGACGCAGGCCCGGCACGTCCAGCACCCAGAGCGGGGGGGCGCCCACGCGCTTGAGGGCGCGGAAGAAGAGCGAGCCCGGCGGATCCTGCGGCCGGAACGGGGGCAGCTCGTCCGGGTGCGCGGAAACCGCCCCGTCCATCGCGCCGCCCAGGTGCGACTGGCCGAGCATCTTCTCGCGCTGCTCACGGGTGAACGCCGTGATGCCCTGGACCGGCGGGGGCGGCGGCGGCGGGGCTTCCTCGCCGTCCAGGCCCGTCACGCGGTCCATGTCCACGTCGTCCATCTCCAGGTCTTCCAGACCCTTGGCGCCCGTGAAGTCACAGCGCAGGAGCTTGAGCTTCTCGAAGACACAGCCTTCCAGGTTGGCGCCGCGGAAGTCGCAGTCCTGGAGGCGGCCCCCGTGGAAGTAGGCGTTGGTGAGGTCCGTGTCCCGGAAGTTCATCTTCGACAGGTCACAGCGCTCCCACTCGGAGCCCACCAGCTCCAGTCCGGAGAGGTCGGCGTTGGCGGAGAACAGCTGCGTGAACGTGGCGCCCGTCTGGCCGGTGGGCGCCTGGCCGGACTTGCGCAGCTTGTTCCATTCAGCGGAACCGTTCTGCAGCAGCTTCTCGATAGTTGGGGCTTTCGGCATGGACCGCGAATTATTCGTGTGGTCTGGTCCAGGCGCCAGCACAAATGATCGAGTACCGAATCGAAGCCGACACAGTCGGGATGCGGCTGGACAAGCACCTGCGCAAGCGGATGCCCAACGTCCCCGTCAGCCACCTCTTCAAGATGATCCGCACCAAGAAGGTGCGAGTGAACGGCAAGCGCGCGCAGCCAGAGCAGTTGCTTGTCGAAGGAGACGTGCTCACCATCCGCGGCACCGAAGAGCAACTCACCCTCGCGGAGCGTCCGAAATCGGACCGTCCGCCTCCCCCTCCACCACCGGTAGACCCCTCCCGGCTGGTCATCCTGTTGGAAGACGACTGGCTCATGGCCGTGGACAAGCCCAGCGGAATGGCCGTCCATACCGGTAGCGGCATCACCGGGGGCACCCTGGTGGACTACGTACGCGCCTACCTGGGCCCCAAGGCCACCCGCAACGACTTCACCGCCTCACCCGCCCACCGCCTGGACCGGGAGACCTCCGGCGTCATCCTGGTGGCCAAGCGGCGCCCGGCGATGGTGCATTTCACGGAAATCTTCACCCACGGCCACCCGAAGAAGCGCTACCTGACCCTGGTGAAGGGGAAGATGCCCAGGGATTCGGGTGTCATCGACCTGCCGCTCGCCGAGCACCAGCAGACGGCCGAATCCAAGGCCCGTCGGGGAGTGAACATGCAGGAGGCCGTCACCCGGTGGAAGGTCGTGCGGCAGTCGAGCGAGGCAGCCCTCCTCTCCTGCACCATCGAGACCGGGCGCACTCATCAGATAAGAAGACACCTGGTCGCCGTGGGCCACCCGGTGGCGGGTGACAAGAAGTACGGAGACTTCGCCTTCAACCGCGACGTGCGGGCGCGCTGGGGGCTCAAACGTCTGTTCCTGCACGCCGAGCGCATCGAATTTCCGCACCCCGAGGATGACAGGAGGGTCGTCGTGGAGACCCCCATGCCAGCCGAATTGACGGACGTGCTGAAGCGGGCGGCGCTCCTCTAAGCCTTGAGCCCAGGACTCGACACGACACGCATGGCCGACCCGAAGATTGACCGCAGCCGCTCCAAGCTGGTGCTCGACGGCGTTCCGCCCAAGCGCAACATCCTCTTGCGCTTGATGAAGCTCGTCGCAGTGCTGGGCCTCATGGGCGCCACCGCGGGCGTGCTCGCCGTCGTGGGCGCCTACTACGTCTTCTCCGACGGGCTGCCCGCCATCCCGAAGGTGGAGGAGTACTGGCCGCCCATCGTCACGGAGGTCTACACCGACGACGCGGTGCTCGCGGGCGAGTTCTACAACGAGCGGCGCAAGGTGGTGCCCTACGAGCGCATCCCCAAGCGGCTGGTGCAGGCGTTCATCGCCAGCGAGGACTCCAGCTTCTTCGACCACTTCGGCGTGGACGTGCTGGGCACCACGCGCGCCGTCTCCAAGACGGTGATGACGAAGCTGGGCCTGCGCGCTGGCGGCGTGCAGGGCGGCTCCACGCTCACGCAGCAGACCGCGAAGGCGGTCCTCATCTCCGCGGAGGGCTACAAGGAGGCCACCGCGAAGACGCCCAAGCGCAAGATTCGCGAGGCCATCCTCGCCTTCCGGCTGGAGCAGGCGCTGACGAAGGAAGAGATCCTGTACCTCTACCTGAACAACGTCTTCCTCGGGCACCACAGCTACGGCGTGCAGAGCGCGGCGGAGAACTACTACCGCAAGGACGTGCGCGACCTGACGCTGGGGGAGATGACGCTCATCGCGGGCCTGCCCCAGGCGCCCAGCCGCTACTCGCCCTTCCTGCGTCCGGAGGCCGCGAAGAAGCGCCGCTCGTACGTGCTGGGCCGCATGTTGACGGAGGGCATGATCTCCAAGGCCGAGCACGACCAGGCCAACGCGGAGCCGGTGAAGGTGTACCCGGTGGAGGACGTCTTCCACGAGTTCGCCCCGTACTTCGTGGAGCAGGTGCGCAAGGACGTGGTGGACCGCTACGGCAACCCCGTGCTCCTCAAGGAGGGCCTCAAGGTCTTCACCACCATGGACAGCGAGCGGCAGCGCGCGGCGCAGGACTCCGTGCTGGACGGCCTGATGTCCGTGGACAAGCGCCAGGGCTGGCGCGGTCCGGTGATGCAGCTGGCCACCGACGCCGAGCGCAACAGCTTCATCGCCAAGGCGAAGAAGGCGATGGGCAAGGAAGAGCTCGTCGAGAACCGCCTCTACATGGGCGTCGTCACCCGCATCGACGACGACGGCAAGGGCGCGGACGTGCAGGTGGGGCCGCACCAGGGCCGGCTGCCGCTGTTGGGCATGCGCTGGGCGCGCAAGGTGAACCCGGAGAGCTACTACCCGGCGAGCATGATCACCTCCGTCAAGAAGGCCGTGGCGGTGGGTGACGTGGTGGTGCTGCGCAACGTGGTGAAGAAGGAGCTCACGGACGACAAGGAGCAGTGGGACAAGAAGCTGGCGGAGGACATCCCCGAGGAGGGCGTGAAGCTCTTCCGGCTGGAGCAGACGCCGGAGGCGCAGAGCGCGCTGGTCTCCATCGACCCGCATCGCCAGTACCTCACCGCGATGGTGGGCGGTTACGACTTCGACGACAACGAGTTCAACCGCGCGTTCCAGGCGTGCCGTCAGCCGGGTTCGTCCTTCAAGCCGTTCGTGTACTCGGCGGCGCTGGAGCAGCTGAACTGGACGGAGGCCACCGTCATCGTGGACTCGCCCATCGTGGAGCACGACCCGGACAACAAGGTGTCGTGGAAGCCGGCCAACTACAGCGAGGAGTTCGTGGGTGACGTGCTGCTGCGCACGGCGCTGGTGAACTCCATGAACATCCCCGCGGTGAAGACGTTCGGCGCGGTGGGCGTGCACAACATGTCGGATTGGTCCAAGAAGCTGGGCCTCACGACGCCCATGAACATGGACTTCTCCGCGGCGCTGGGCTCGTCCTGTGTGTACCCGTTCGACCTGGCCTCCGCGTACGCGACCTTCAACCGCTACGGCCGCAAGAAGCCCACGTACTTCATCCGCAAGGTAGAGGACCGCTTCGGGCGCACGCTGGAGGACCACACCGCGTTCGACGACGCGTGGGCGCCGCTGCAGGACCGCGTGGCAGCGGGCTACGCGCGCCTCTTCGAGCCGGGCGAGCAGGTGATGAGCGCGGAGACGGGCTTCATCCTCACGCACCTGTTGCGCGGCGTGGTGCTCCAGGGCACCGGCGGTCCCGCGCAGCGGCTGGGCAAGCCGGCGGCGGGCAAGACGGGCACGACGAACGACTCCTTCGACGCGTGGTTCGCGGCCTACACCAAGGACCTGGTGACGGTGGCGTGGGTGGGCTACGACCTGAACCCGCACCCGCTGGGCCGCTACGAGACGGGTGGCCGTGCGGCGCTGCCCATCTGGCTCAACTACATGAAGCGCGCGCTGGAGGGCCGGCCCCAGTCGGAGTTCTACCCCTGGCAGTCCATGCAGCTGGCGCGGCTCTATATCGACAAGAAGACGGGCAAGGTGTCCAGCCCCGGAGCCAAGGGCGCGGAGCTGATGTTCTTCAAGAAGGGGACGGAGCCGAAGGAGGCCGTGCCCGACAAGAACCAGGTCGGCGTCGACCAGTTCATGATGGGCGCGCAGTAGCCCGCGCGCCGCATCTCAAGAGCAGGGCCCTTCAGGCGCCTTCGCGGAACGTACGCGAGGGCGCCTGATGTGCTTCCAGGGCCTTCTTCAGCGCGGCCACGTCCGGCCCGGCCTCCAGCACGGAGCGCGCGGCGGTGGGCAGCACCTGCCGCTCGCGGCCGGAGAAGAGCTTGGGCAAGTCGTTGAAGCCCGCGCCCTGCGAGCCGATGCCCGGAGTGAGCAGCAGCGCGCCGCCCAGCCGCTCCACCACGTCGCGGTCGGCCGGAGGCAGCGTGGCGCCCATCACCGCGCCCGCGGGCAGCACGCCGGGGCCGGCCTTCTCGTTCAGCTCTCGCAGGCCGTCCGCCACCGCCTGGGCCACGGTGCGCCCGTCGCCGCCCACGGCGTTCTGCACGGGCACGCCCTCCGGGTTGGACGAGCGCACCACCACGAAGGCGCAGGCGCCGTGGGCCCGCGCGCGCTCCACCGTCTTCGCGAGCGCGCCCAGGCCCAGGTACGCGGTGAAGGTGGCGGCGTCCACGTCGTACGCGCTGCCCTTGCCGAACAGCGATTCCGCATACGCGTCCATGGTGGACCCGATGTCGCCGCGCTTCACGTCCAGCAGCGTGAGGGTGCCCGCGGCGCGGAAGCGCTTGAGCACGCGCTGGAGCACGACGAGCCCTTCGGGGCCGTGGCGCTCGAAGAAGGCGCTCTGCGGCTTCACCACCGCGAGCGTCTCTCCGGACGCGTCGGCCAGCCGGTCGCAGAAGTCGGACAGGCCCTGCACCGTGTCCGGCAGGCTCCAGCGGGCGAGCACGTCGCGGGACGGGTCCAGGCCCAGACAGAAGGGGGAGCGCTCGTCGGCGAGCTTCGCGAAGCGCTGTGCGAAGGACGGGGTCGTCATGGGAGGGCCTCCGCTCACTTCAACCGGCGCGCGGTGGCGTCGAACAGCGGGTTGGGCATGACCTTCAGGAGGCGCATGGGCGTGGCCAGCTGCCAGGGGAAGCTCACCTCCGCGGCGCCCGTGAAGATGGCGCGGCCCATGCGCTCCACCGCGTCCTCGGTCTCCATGAGGAAGGGCATGGGGAAGGTGTTCTTCGCGGTGAGCTCGCTCTTCACGAAGCCCGGGTAGACGCACGTCACCTGGACGCCGGTGCCCTTCAGGTCCACGCGCAGGCTCTCCAGGAACGTGGCGAGGAAGGCCTTGGACGCGGAGTAGGCCGCGTGGCCCGCGAGCCCCCGCATGCCCGCGAGGCTGGACACGCCGACGATGTGGCCCCGGCGGCGCTCGACCATCTGCGGCAGCACCGCGCACAGCGTGGCGGCGGCGCCGGTGACGTTGGTGTCGATGATGGAGCGCGTGCGCTCCCAGTCCATGCGCTTGCCGTGCGTGGGGCCGCCGATGCCGGCGTTGGCCACCACCAGGTCCAGCCCGCCGCACTCCGCGTCGATGGCGCGGATGCGCTCCTGGGAGGACTCCGAGGCGCTGACGTCCATGACGACGGGCTCCACCGCGGCGCCCGCGGCCTGGGCCTCCGCGGAGAGGGCCTGCAAGTGCGTCAGCCGCCGGCCCGTCGCGAAGACGCGCACGCCGTGCTTCGCCAGCCACAGGGCCAGTCCACGTCCCAGGCCGCTCGAGGCGCCAGTCACCAGCGCCGTCCGGTAGGTCATCTCCGCCATGCCGTCCTCCGAAGGGTGTCGCAGCGGCCCGCCTTGTCGCACGGTTGCGCGTCCGAGGGCACGCAAAACACCTGCCCCCCACCGGAGGACGAGGTGCTGACGCCAACGCGTTGACACCCTGGGTGGTGGACGACGACCTGGACCTGCTCCGGGCCTACGTGAGACCCGCCGACTCCCAGGCCCATCCTCCCCAGTGACGGGGCTTCAGCGGAACGGCGGCACCGGCTGGCCCTTGAACCACTCCGTCGCGTTCAAGAGGTGCAGGTCGTGCTTGCCGGGCCGCAGCTCGATGCCGCCCGTCACCGCGCCCAGCGACGCCAGCAGGGCGCCGGTGATGTTGCCCTGCACGAGGTCCAGGTGGCCTTCCATGGAGAAGCCCTCGCCCTTCGCCTTCAGCTCGCGCAGCTGGAGTCCACGCTCGTCAATCTGCACCTGCCCCGTCACCTCCACCTTGGGGATGTTGAGCAGGGACGTGAGGAAGCCGGGCAGCTTCTTGGATGACGTGATGAGCGCGACGATGGGCTGCGTGTCGGTGAGCTGGCTCGCGAAGCGCGCCTTCAGCACCGTGGGGGACAGGGAGAGGCTGGCGCGCGGCAGGGTGAAGTTCCCGCTCCAGGCGCGGATGGGCACGTTGCCGTTGGAGGACACCTGGCTCAGCCGCAGCGTCGTCCCGCTCAGGCCCAGTGCCGTCATGTCCCAGGACAGGTGCCGCGCGTCCACCTCCACCTCCGCGCGCAGCAGGACCTTGTTGGGCCCCATGCGTCCGGAGACGAGGTCCGTGTCCATGCGCAGCTCCAGGGCGTTGCGCGCCCTCGCGCCCTTGGAGGGCTCCTCGCTGCGCACCGTCACGTGGCCGGCGTCGATTTCCAGCGTCTGGCCCAGCCAGGGATTGAGCACGCGCAGGTCCAGGGGCTTGCTCTTCGCCACGCGCAGCTCGGGCTCCAGGTCCAGGCCGGGCCGACCTTCACGCCGCCGGGCCTTCACGGTGAGGGCGATTTCTGGCACGTCCAGGTCGTAGCCCTTGGGGCCCGACACGTGCACGGGCGCGAAGGCCAGTCGCAGCGAGCCTGACGGCTGTCCCTTCGGCGCCTCGTCCATGGACGCCTGGAGGCTCCACGGAGCCCGGGCCCGGACGGGGCCTGCTCGCAGCTCCAGCGCTTCACCGGAGGCCTTGAGCTGGCTGCCCGGCTCCAGCGTGTTGCGCTCCATGCGCACGTCCAGGTCCACCCGTCCCGCGCCGCCGCGCAGCGACACGGGGGCGCTCGCGCCCAGCTGGTCGTTGATCCAGTCGAGGGGGAGCACGTCGATGCGCGTCTTCACCTGGCCGCCAAGGGCCTTGGAGAGGTCGTAGCCCTTGTCTGCCTGGAAGGGCGCATCGAGCCGGGCGCGCGAGTCGAGCGACTCCAGCCGCGCCACGCGCTTGCCGTCCACTTCGATGAAGCCCTCGGCCACGCGCACCGAGGGCAGGTCCACCTGGAGCCGTTCTCGGGACTGGAGGTTCAGCATGCCGGTGACGTCCAGCGCGCCCACGAAGCGCACGCGGCTGAAGTCCAGCTCGCGCACTTCATGCAACGTGACGTCCTTCAGGTGGATGACCCAGGGCTTGCTGTTCGAGTCGGACGGCTGTTCGGGCACGCCGGACGGCTCCAGGTGGAAGCTGGCGCCGTGTCCGTCAATGCCGTCCACGTCCACGCGCTTGCGCAGCAGGCCCGTGAGGGACATGCCCGCCTCCAGCGCGTCCACCTCCACCTTCCACCAGACGTTGGAGTCCTGCTGGGTGAGCGTGAAGCCCTTCAGGTGGAGCCGGCCCACGGGCCACAGCCACCACGCGCGCTGCCACGTCAGCTGCGTGCGGTCCGTCGCGCGGCCCATGATGGCCTGGGTGACGCCCGTGTTGAGCGCGACGTTGATGGCGACCTCCAGCACCGCCATCGCCACCACGGCCCACAGGGCGACGCGGCGCCAGCGCCTGCCGCGAGGGGCTGCGTCCTGCACGTCCGGGGAAGGGGAGACGGTCATGTCGCGAGGTTCCGGGAAGGGACCCTGGATGACTCATACTCCCGGGACGCACAAGGCGCGTTTCCTCGCGAAGATGGATTGGAAACACCCTCCAGCGCGGCGCGAAGGCGTAGCTCCCGCCTTCGCGCCGGGCTGCCCTCAGTGGACGGGGCGGCGCCGTTCTCCATCGTCGCCATCACCTGATCGATGGAGAAGCTGGACGGGTGCTGGCGCGACGGGAACTCCCGGAAGGTGGCCAGGAACCGGCCCACGATCGCCTGCGCGGGGACGAAGACGAAGGCGCGGTCGATCATCCAGGAGAAGTAGCCGACGGAGTCCTCGGAGCGCTCCAGCGGATCCGCGCGCAGGTCGAAGATGAGCGGGACGCGGCGGGCGTTGGACAACCGGAAGGGGAGCGGGGTGGCGGGCGGAGGGCGTGGCTGGATGTCATTGCTCCGGTGCACAGGCGTTCTCATCCTCCAGGGGAACCCCCTCTGGAAGGACAGGTGTACCGATGGGAATCGCGGGCCGCACGGGACCCATCGATGCGCTGCGCAACCTGACGTTGTCACTGCAGCGCATGGTGGCGACCGAGATCGCGACCGGCGTGGTGCGCGGCACGGCGGACGGGCTCCGCGAGGAGGTACCCGACGGCCACGGTCAGTTGAACACCTTGCTCCAGGACCTGCTCACGGTGCTGAGTCGCATGGCGCACGAAGCCGCCGAGCGCGAACCGGGAGCATCGGCGGGAGCGACCGAGGTGCTGGCGGGTGCGGCCACGGAGGGGGCGCTGAAGGCGTTGGAGCGGGAGTGGAACGAAGGGGGCTTGCCGCTCCATGGCTTCGTGGAGCGCCTCAACCAGCTCTTCGACGAAGTGGTGCGGTTCGCGCACTCCCGCACGGATGAAATCCACACACCCGGCGAGCGCGCCCAGGTGATGGCCCGGGGCGTGGTGAAGGCGGCCACGGAGCAGCTGCACGACTCCCTGCCGGCCATCCTGGAGGACGCGCGCGGCGTGGTGCCGTTGGGGGAAGAGGTGGCCGCGAAGGTGGGCCGGGGGCTGGTGTTGGGCGTCGAGTCCACGCTGCGCGAGGACTCCGCCTGGCTGTTGGGGTTGGTGGAGCAGGCAGGGCAGGGGTTGGTGCGGG